>CAUQPA010000118.1:0-9583 GCA_963519325.1 uncultured Pseudomonas sp.
ACGATCACCTGCAGCTCGACGGACGCGGGCGCTTCGCCTATACCGCCGATCCGGTCGATTACCCCTATCGTCCCTCGGTGGATGTTTTCTTCTCCAGCCTCGCCGGTAATCCGCAACGGGCAGGCAATGCGCTTGGCATCCTGCTCACCGGCATGGGCCGCGACGGCGCCAATGGCCTGCTCGCCCTGCGCCAGAGTGGCTGCCCGACCCTGGCCCAGGACGAGGCCAGTTGTGCGGTATATGGCATGCCCGCCGCTGCGGTTAGAATGGGCGCCGCGGAACGCGTACTCAGCCCCGCGCAGATCGGTGCCTGGCTCCAGAGGCGCTTCGGCAATGGCGCGCGGAGCTCGACATGACAGGTCGCCAACAGGAGCGTTGGACGATGCAGCGGCAGGGATCCGCCAATTTGAGACGCGGGACGCCTGACTCCCGCCGGCACAAGGACTCGCAGTAATGGCCACGAACGAGGGCAGCGCCCTGGACAGCCTGACCGCACCCAAGGTGCGCCTGCTGCTGGTGGACGATCAGCTGATCATCATCGAAGCCTTGCGGCGGATGATCGCGGACCAGCCCGACATCGAGCTGCATTACTGCCTGGATGCCCACCAGGCGGTCACCATGGCCCAGCAACTCAAGCCGACCGTGGTGTTGCAGGACCTGATCATGCCCGAGATCGACGGCCTGGAGACGGTGCGCCGCTTCCGCGCCGAGCCGACCCTGCGCGACGTCCCCATCGTGGTGCTCTCCTCCAAGGAAGACCCTCAGGTCAAGGCGCAGAGTTTCGCCACCGGCGCCAACGACTACTTGGTCAAGCTCCCCGACAAGCTGGAGCTGCTGGCGCGGGTGCGCTATCACTCCGAGGCCTATGTCCTGCGTGCCCAGCGCGACGAGGCCTTCCGCTTCCTGCGCGAAAGCCAGCGACAGCTCGCCGAGGCCAACATCCAGCTGCAGAAGCTGGTGGCCATCGACAGCCTGACCGGCATCAACAACCGCCGGCATTTCGACCAGACCTACGAAGGCGAATGGCTGCGGGCCCGGCGCAATCGCCAGCCCCTGGCGTTGCTGCTGTGCGACGTCGACCACTTCAAGCGCTACAACGACACCTATGGCCACCTCAGTGGCGATCTCTGCCTGAAGAAGGTCGCCGCGGTCCTGACCGAGCAACTCAAGCGCCCGGCGGACCTGGTGGCCCGCTATGGCGGCGAGGAGTTCGCCATGGTGTTGCCGGAAACCGATGCCGAGGGCGCACTCAAGGTCGCCGAAGCCTGCCGCGCCGGCGTCGAGCGACTGCAGGTGGCCCATTCCGGCAGTGACCTGGGCTTCGTCACCATTTCCATCGGCGTCGGCAGCATCCAGCCGCAGAGCAACGACGACCATGAGGCCTTCATCGAATCCACCGACCAGGCGCTGTATCGCGCCAAGGCCGCGGGCCGCAACCAGGTCCACCTGCTGGTGGGCGGCATCAAGGGCGCCTGAGTCGGCGGCCAGCGCGGCTAGAAGCTGCGGCTGACCAGCCGGTTACGACCTTCCGCCTTGGCCTGGTAGAGCAACTGATCAGCGGCCTTGAGCAGGCCTTCCGCGGTCTGCTCGGGCGTCGGCTGGCAGCAGGCCAGGCCCATGCTCATGGTGAGCCAGAGGCGATCCTCCGCCAGCGGGTGGGCGATGCGTAGCTCGGCGATGCCCTGCCGGCAGCGCTCCAGGACCGCTTCCGCCGCGACCCGCGAGGCCCCGGGCAGCAGCAGCACGAACTCCTCGCCGCCATAACGTGCCAGACAGTCCCGCTCGCGGATGCGCTGTTCCAGCACCTGGGCCACCCGTGCCAGGGCCTGGTCGCCCGCGCCGTGGCCATGGGTATCGTTGTACTGCTTGAAATAGTCGATATCCAGCATGGCGATGGCGAGGGGGCCGCGCCGGGTGACCGCCAGCTGCCACTCGATGGCCAGCTGCTCGTCGAAACGCCGGCGATTGCCCACTGCGGTCAGCGGATCCATGTGCGCCAATTCTTCGAGCAGGCGCCGCTGCCGGGCCAGTTGCAGGTGCAACCGCACCCGCGCCAGCACCGCGAGCGGATTGAAGGGCTTCTGGATGAAGTCGCTGGCGCCCAGCTCGAAACATTCGACCTCACGATGCAGGTCGTTGGCCGCAGTGATGAAGATCACCGGAATGGCGCTGGTTTCGGCGCGACGCTTGAACAACTGGATCAGCTGCAGGCCGTCGATGCCGGGCATCACCACGTCCAGCAGGATGAGATCGGGGTGCTCGCGGGCGGCCTTGGTCAGCGCCTGTACGCCGCTCTTGGCCAGCATGATGCGTGCCTCGTCGCGCAACAGATCGGCGAGCACCCGCAGGTTGCTCTTCTGATCGTCGACGATGAGGATCAACGGCAGGTCGGGACGGCGCCCCTCCATCGGCAACTATCCCGACCGCGTTCCAGCCTGCCGTACCCGCCGCAACAAATCGGCAGTGGCATCGGCGGCGTGCTCGAACTCGACGTCGTTCACCCACTCCCTGATCCGCACCACGTCGGCGCTATGGGGGGTGCTGACGCAGGCACGCAGCAGGGTGTCGAGCACCTCCTCGGCGGCGAAATCCGACGTCTGCAGCAGCGCGACCAGGCGTTCGAGCAGGCCCTCCAGTTCTTCCACCGAGGTCTCCTCGCCACCAACCCCGTCGGCCAGGATCTCATCGAGGGTCGCCAGGCAGCGTTCCGCCTCGGCGTGCAACCGCCGGACCTCATCGCCAATGGGCTGCGCCAGGCGGATGCGGGTGGTCAATCGCTGGGCGGCCTCCTGCAGGCCGATGGCACCGACGTAGGCCGCGGTGGCCTGCAGGCCATGGGCGCATTCGAATAGCGCGGTGACATCGTCGGCGGCGCGCCAGGCGGTGATCCGCCCTGGCAACTCGGCCTGCTGCACGCGGAAATCCCGCATCAGTTGCTCATAGAGCTCGGCGCTGCCGCGTAGCAGGCGCAGCGCCGACTCAGGCTCCAGCACGGCGCTGGCCCGTGCCCGCGCCAGCACCCCAATGTCCCTGATCTCCGGGACCTCCTCCACCGCCTTGCGCTCGGCGCGCTGCAGCTGCTCGAGATTAGCCCAGGCCGCAATGATGCGGAACAGCTCGGCAGGATCGAGCGGCTTCACCAGATGGTCGTTCATCCCGGCATCCAGGCAGCGCTCGCGATCGCCCGGCAGACCGTTGGCGGTCATGGCGATCACCGGCAGCTGGGCCAGCTCCGGCCGGGTACGCAATTCGCGAGTGGCCGTCAGGCCGTCCAGGCGTGGCATATGCACGTCCATCAGCACCAGATCGTAGCGCTCGCGTTCGAGCTGATCCAGGGCCGCCCGGCCGTCCTCGGCCACGTCGATGAGCACGCCGCTGCCCTGCAGGAAGCCGATGACCACCTGCCGGTTGATGGCATTGTCGTCCACCAGCAGCAGGCGAATGCCCTGCAGGTCCACCACACTCTGACCCACGGTCGGCGCCACATCGGGCGCCAGGCCGAGGCCAGCCAGCAGCCGCTGCAACGCGGGACCGGTGACCGGCTTCTCCAGCAGTTCCAGCGCGCCGAGATCCTCGCCCAGGCTGCGGACTTCTTCCGCTTCGTAGGGCGAGGCCAGCAGCGTCAGCGCCAGTTCGGGCTGGCGCTCGCGCAGACTGCGCGCCAACGCCAGGCCATCCTCGGCACCCAGGCGCCAGTCGACGATGGCCAGTTCGAAGGCCTCCGTGGCTGTGGCCATGGCCGCCAGCGCCTGCCCGGTGGATTCCGCCTCCACCACCTGCATGCCCAGTTCGCGCAGGCGCTGGCCCAGGGTCCGCCGGGCCAGGCCATGGTCGTCCACCAGCAGCACCTGCCGCGGCGTCTGGCTGGGCGGTCGTTCCGCCTCGCCCACCACCGGCAACGTCAGCCGCAGGGTGAAGCAGGAGCCGCGGCCCGCCTCGCTGTGCACGTCCAGGGTGCCGCCCATGAGTTCGGTGAGCTGGCGCGAGATCGCCAGCCCCAGCCCGGTCCCGCCATAGCGACGGCTGATTGAGCCGTCCGCCTGGGTGAAGGGCTGGAAGAGTTGCGCCTGCTGCGCTTCGGTCAGGCCGATGCCGGTGTCTTCGACCGCCAGGCTGAACTGCGCCAGGCCACCCTCGCAGACCGCCCCGACGCGGATCAGCACATGGCCCCGCTCGGTGAACTTGACGGCGTTGCTCAGCAGATTGACCAGCACCTGCTGCAGGCGCAGCGGATCGCCTTCCAGGGCCAGGGGGATATCCGGTCCGCAATCCAGCACCAGTTCGACCCCCTTCTCATGGGCCTTGAGGGCGCAGAGGTTGAGGGTGCGTTCGAGGACCTTGGCCAGGTTGAAGCCGAGGCGTTCGAGCTGGGTCCCGCCGGCTTCGTTGCGAGAATAGTCGAGGACGTCGTTGATCACGCCCAGCAAGGTCTCGCCGGAATCGAGGATCTTGCCGACATGGCCGCGCTGTTCGCCGGACAGCCGGGTGCCCAGGGTCAGGCGGCTGAGGCCGATCACGGCATTGAGCGGCGTGCGGATCTCGTGGCTCATGGTCGCCAGGAACAGCGACTTGGCCGCTGCCGCTTCCTCGGCGCGAATGCGCGCCTGGTCCAGCTCGCGGGTGCGTTCACCGACGCGCTGCTCCAGGGTTTCGTAGATCTGCGCGTGCTCCAGGGAAATGGCCGCCTGGGTGGCCAGGATGTTCAGCACCTGCAGCCGCCCCGGGGTGAAGGCCTGGGCCAGCAGGTTGTTCTCCAGATAGAGAATGCCGATCAGGCGCCCCTGCCGCAGCACTGGCAGGCAACACACGGAGCGCGGACGCCGTGCGCGGATGTAGGCATCGCGGACGAAGCGGCCGGCGCGGGCGGCGTCGTCGAGAATCACCGCTTCACGGTGGCGGATGACATGGGCTACCAGGGTCAGGGGCACCAGGCCTTCGCCGGCCTCCTGCTCGTTCATGGCCAGCGGCAGGCCCTGCAATACCTGGGGCTCGACCGCGCCGCTGGAGACCGAGGCCTGCACCAGCCAGCGACCGCCTTCCGGCAGCAGCAACAGGCCATGCTGGGCACCGCCCTCCTCCAGGATGATGCGCATCATCCGCACCAGCAGCTGATCCAGCGCCAGTTCGTTGGAAATGGTCTGCAGCGACTTGAGCACCGACAGCCAGTCCAGCCGCATCATCTCGCTGGTGGACTGGCCCTGGGTGCGCTGCACCGTCAGGGCGCTGGTCTCGGCCACGCGCAGCCAGTGCGGGAATTCGTTTTCCAGGGCCTGGGCCTTGGCCGTCGCGCCCCAGTGCAGATAGCTGCGCTGGGCGTCCTGCAGATAGGTGCGGGCGATCCGCGGGCGCTCCTGCTCCAGCCAGAATCGGCCATAGAGTTCTTCCGCCAGGGCCGCGCCCTGGCGGAAGCCATGCTGCCGCGCCGACCCCAGGGCCTGCTCGTAGAGATCCAAGCCGGCCGCGACGCGACCCTCGCGGCGGGCCAGTTCGGCATCCACCAGGTCGCGCTTGTGGGCGAAGTTCTCCGGGCACTGCGCGGCCCAGCCGGCCAGGCGCTCGCGGGCGGTCTGCACCTTGGCCAGCGGCTCGCCGGTCAATTCGCCCTCGGCGAGCAGGATCAGTGCCTGGTAGAAGGCATGTTCGGCGATGCTGAACCAGCCGAAGGTCGCGGCCAGGGACGCTTCCATGGCCTCGGCGTGTTGCCGGGCCTGGGGCAGCCGGCGGAACAGCAGGGCCGCCTGCATCTTGTTGAAGTCGTAGTAGTTCAGACAGAGGACATGGCCGCTGTCCCGCATCTGCCGCACCAGGGCCGCTTCGTCCTGGCCCTCCTCGTCCCAGGTCTCCTGGCTCGGCGTGAGGCCCTGCAACAGGCGCAGCGACTGGCGCAGGATGGTGAAGATCTCCAGGGTGTTGGGATCGCCGATGCCCAGCAGGATGCGCTCGATCTCGCCGGTCTCGGCGAGGATGTCGTCCAGCGACGCCCCGGCGTGCTGCAGGTGCTTGAGGATGTGAAAGGCGCTGTAGGCGGTGAAGATGATCTCGCCAGTGCGCTGGCCTGCCGCCAGGGCCTCGCGCAGCAGGGTGACGTTGTCGGCGATGGGGCTCGACCAGGGGCTGTTGGTCACCGCGAACATGGTGTAGACCTTGCACTTGAGCGGCAGATTGCCGGTGCGGTCGACCAGGTCGACGGCCAGGCGCCCGACCTGGTAGCCCAGTTCGTAGCGGCCGTGGAAGGCCGAGAGCAGCGAGCCATAGTTGGCGTAGCCGAAGGGCGAGAGATCGCCGTTGCCGTACTGGATCGACAGTTTGACGATGCGCATCACCGCCAGCAGGCTCATGGGCAGGTCGACGTTGATCGCCGGGCCCCAGAGCAGGCCGAGCAGGCGGATCAGCAGTTGCGCGCGCGGATCCTCCATGCGCGGCAGGTCGAGCAGCGCCGCCGGAGTCCGCCCGGCGAGCCAGGCCTCGACCTCCAGGCTATCGGCGCCGATCGCCTGGTTGATGTCTTCCGGCGCCTCCGGCCAGGGCTCGCCCAGCACCTGGATGCCGGCCTTGGCCACCGCGAGCGCCTCGGTGAAGCGGCCGAGGCCGCTGTAGAGGTCGATCTGCAGGGCGCGGACGCCAGCTTCCTCGAAGGTGGTACGGGCCCGCGGCAGCAGCAGCTCGCAGATCCGCAGGGCCTCGCTGGCATCGCCACAGAGATGGGCCACTTCGGCCCACTCTCGGTACAGCTGGAACAGCAGCACGTGGCGCCCGTCCCAGGCCGCCTCGTCGATCAGGCCCACGGCGGTGCGCAGAAAGTCCAGCGCCGCCGGATAGGCATTGGCCTGGCGGGCCTTGCGCGCGGCCTCCAGGTTGAGCTCCAGCAGCTGCAGGCGTTCGGCGGGCGTCTCGAGCAGATTCAGCGCCAGATTGAGATGATTCACCGCCTCCAGCCGTGCACCGCTGCCTTCGGCCAGATACAGCTGGCCGGCCCGCAGGTGGACCCGCTCGCGTTCGGCCGGTGCCAGCAGCGAATGGGCGGCGTGGCGCACCTGGTCGTGCAGGAAGCGGTAGCGGGTGGGCGTGGCCTCGCCCGCCTGCTCGCCCTCCGGCTCGGTGAGCAGGCCTTCCTGGACCAGCGCCTGGCAGCGCCGCCGCACGTCGGCGGGTGAGTCCGCCATCAGCTCGGCGAGGCGGTCGCTGGAGAAGCGGGTGCCCAGGCAGGCCGCCCATTGCAGCAGCTGCGAGGTCGGTGCCGGCAGGTCCTGCAGCTTGTCGACCATGAAGTCGACGACGTTGTCATAGACGTCCAGCGCCTGGATGCGCGCCAGCTCCCAGTGCCACTGGCCGCTCTCGCCGTCGAACTCCAGCAGGCCTTCCTGCTGCAGGCTGCGCAGCAGCTGTTCGATGAAGAAGGGGTTGCCGAGGGTCTTGTCCAGGCACAGCCCGGCCAGGGCCGCCTGGTCGGCGGCGGGCGCCGGCAGCAGTTCGGCGATCAGCCGCTCGATCTCGGCCCGCGACAGCGGCCCCAACGCCAGGGTGCGCACCAGCGCGGCGCCGAGCAAGCGATCCAGGCCGCTGCCGGCCAGCTGTTCTTCGCGGTGCGTCGCCACCAGCAGCACGGGGGCCTGTTCGACACGACCCAGCAGACGCTCGATCAAGCGCAGCGAAGCGGCGTCGGCCCACTGCAGGTCGTCCAGCCAGAGCAGCAGCGGCCGGCTGTCCGCGGCGAAGGCCAGCAACAGCGCGATCATGGCTTCGTCGAAGCGCTGCTCGGCCTGTAGCGGCGGCAACTCGGCCACCGGCGGCTGCGGCCCGAGCCAGCTGGCGAGTTCCGGCGAGACGTCGGTCAGGACCCCGGCGTTGCCATCCAGCGCGCCGATCACCCGTTCGACGAAGGCCTCGCCCAGGGTCTGGCCGACCTCGACCAGCTCGCGCATCGCCTGGCGCAGCGCGCCATAGGGTACGCCGCTGCCGAGGGTATCGAACTTGCCGTGGGCCATGATCACCCGCTCGCCCTGGCGGCGGACGAAGGCCTGGACCAGCGCCGACTTGCCCACCCCGGAGCTGCCCCGGACAAAGACGGCCTCGATCCGGCCGAGGGTGGCCCGGGCCAGCGCCTCTTCGAGCAGGCGCAAGGCACTGCCCCGGCCCTGCAGGGTACGCACCGGCATCAGGCGTGCCGGGGGGTCCTGCTCGCCCAGGGCGAAGGGCGTCGAATCCCCGGCCTGGTAGGCCGCCTGGCAGCGCTGGAGATCGCGCAGGATGCCGAAGCAGCCCTGGTAGCGCTCTTCGGCGGCCTTGGCCATGAGCTTGTCCACCAGCGCCGCCAGCATCGGCGGTACGGCCGGCACGCGCTCGACCAGAGACGGCGGCCGCATCGCCAGGTGCGCGTGCATCAGCTCGAGCGGATCCTGGGCGCTGAAGGGCGGCTCGCCACAGAGCATCTCGTAGAAGGTCACGCCCAGGGCATAGAAGTCGCTGCGATAATCCTGGTGGCGACCCGTGCGCCCGCTCTGCTCGGGCGCCAGGTAGGTGAGCGAGCCTTCGAGGCGCGCCTCGCCGCCATTGACGTCGCCAAAGACGGTGGCGATCCCCAAATCGGTGAGTCGCAGACTGCCGGTGGTGCAGTTGCAGACGATGTTGCGCGGATTGAGATCGTTGTGGGCGATGCGCAACCGGTGCAGCCGTGCCAGGGCGCGCACGATGGCCGGCGCCCAGTCGAAGAAGGCGTCCAGTGCCAGGGGACCGGCGGCGAGCAATTCGCCCAGGTCGGTGCCGCCGATATCCTCCAGCACCAGCACCTGCCGCCCCTGGTGCTCGACCAGGTCCAGCGCGGCGCTCACCGCCCCGCTGGCACTGGCGCGGCGGGTCAGTTCGAATTCCTGGCGCAGGCCGGCCAGGGCCTGGGGCGTGGGATAGTCGGCGGCCAGCAGCTTGAGGATCACCGGCTGGCCATCCGCCAGGCGCGTGCCGCGATAGATCAAGGCATGGCGGCTTTCGCTCACCTGCGTCTTGCTGCTGTAGCCAGGAATCCTCAACACCGCGCTCGCCTCGATCCTCGGCTGACCGGGCACGCCGGACCAGCACCTCAACTATTTAGGTTGCCTTGCTAAAGTCTCAAGGGAACTTTTAGATAAAGTGATATTACCTTAGCCATCACTTGGCATTCGTCCACTCGCGCAAGAATTTGCACACTTCGGAGCTTTAGGCATGGAAGCTGTACCTCCTGTCCGCAAGATCGCCATCCTGGGCGGCGGCGTGTCCGCCATCACCGCCGCCTTTCGCCTGACCAGCGAGCCTGCCTGGCAGGAGCGCTACCAGATCACCCTCTACCAGCAGGGCTGGCGCCTGGGCGGCAAGGGCGCCAGCGGCCGCAATGCCGCCGACCACCAGCGCATCGAGGAACATGGCATCCACGTCTGGTTCGGCTTCTACTACAACGCCTTCTATAGCCTGCGACAGTGCTACGAAGAGCTGGGCCGCCCCGCAGGCGCACCGCTGGCGACCCTCGACGAAGCCTTCTTCCCCCATTCCCATACCGCCTTCGCCGACGACTTCCAGGGCCAGTGGACAACCTGGCCCATCGATACCCTGGCGC
>CAUQPA010000119.1:0-9516 GCA_963519325.1 uncultured Pseudomonas sp.
GCGACCATCCGCTTAGAAGGCGGATGCTCTATCCAGCTGAGCTACGGGCGCCTTTCGGCAGCTGCCCTGGCAGAGACGTCCTTGGTGAGAAGTCTCTTGCCTGGCCCTTGTCAGTGACTTGGGCTGTGCTCGGCAAGCGGGGCGAATCTTATAAAGCCACCGCCGGGCCGTCAACAGATTTTTAAAAAAATTTTTAAGCAGAAGAATGAGTTAGCCGCCGCCGAGCCGTCGCTGTTGCCAGTGGGCCCGTCCATGCGAAAATACCCGACCTTATTTCCGTCACCACCAGAAATCGCCCATGACCGCCCAACTGATCGACGGCAAGTCCATTGCCGCCCGCCTGCGCCAGGATATTGCCCAGCGAGTCTCTCAACGTCGTAGCGCCGGACTGCGCGCCCCTGGCCTCGCCGTCATCCTGGTCGGCGACGATCCCGCCTCGCGGGTCTATGTGGCGCACAAGCGCAAGGACTGCGAGGAGGTCGGCTTCGACTCCTATGCGCACGACCTGCCCGCCAGCACCGACCAGGCCGAGCTGGAAGCCCTCATCGATCGCCTGAACGACGACCCGAGCGTCGATGGCATCCTGCTGCAGCTGCCCCTGCCCGCGCACCTGGATGCCACCCAGTTGCTCGAACGCATCCGCACCGACAAGGACGTGGACGGCTTCCATCCCTATAACCTGGGTCGTCTGGCGCAGCGCAATCCGCAACTGCGCCCCTGTACCCCCAAGGGCATCATGACCCTGCTGCACAGTACCGGGGTCGATCTCTATGGCCTGGACGCGGTCGTGGTCGGTGCCTCCAACATCGTCGGCCGCCCCATGGCCCTGGAACTGCTGCTGGCCGGCTGCACCGCCACGGTCACCCACAGATTCACCCGCTCGCTCGAACACCATGTGCGCCAGGCCGACCTGGTGGTGGTCGCGGTCGGCAAGCCCGGGCTGGTCAAGGGCGAATGGATCAAGCCGGGCGCCATCGTCATCGACGTCGGCATCAATCGCCAGGCCGATGGCCGGCTGGTCGGCGATGTGGAATACGACAGTGCCCGTGAGCGCGCGAGCTGGATCACCCCGGTTCCTGGCGGAGTGGGTCCCATGACGCGGGCCTGCCTGCTGGAAAACACCCTGTACGCCGCCGAGCAATTGCACGGCTAGGCAGTCATTCGCGAGCCAGCGCCTAGAAGGACCTGGGCGGCCCCGCCAAAACGCCTGAGCAAACGCCACGTACCGGTGACGAGCGGGCAGCTCGCCCGCGCTTTCGATACGGGTTGTTCAACGCTCGGTACAGCGTGAGCCGTTGTCAAGAAAACGGGCCCCGCGGGGCCCGTCGTTCATTCGGCAAGGATCAGGGCAACCAGGACTTCACGCGATCCGGGTGCTTGGCGATCCAGGCCTTGGCGGCTTCTTCCGGCTTCTGGCCTTCTTCCACGGCCAGCATCACCTCGTTCACCTCACCCGGCTGCCAGGCGAACTTCTTCAGGAAATCCCAGACCGGCTTGGCCTTGGCTTCCAGGGCCGGATTGGCCACGGTGTCCACGTGCTCGGAGCCGCCGAACACACCCTTGGGATCCTCGAGGAACTTGAGCTTCCACTTGGCGAACATCCAGTGCGGCACCCAGCCGGTCACCACCACCGGCTTCTGGTCCTTCTCGGCGCGGGTCAGCTCGGCGATCATGCCGCTACCCGAACTGGCCACCAACTTGTAGTCCAGACCGTAGTCCTTGATCGCCTGGTCGGCCTTGAGCATGACGCCGGCGCCGGCGTCGATACCGACGATGCGGCCGCCGAAATCGGCCTTCTGCGCCTGCAGGTCGGCGATGCTGTTGGCCTTGACGTACTCGGGCACGATGAGGCCGATCTTGGCGTCAGGGGTGTTGACGTTCAGGTCGACCACCTGGTCCTTCATCTTCTCGTAGTAGGCCCCGTGGGTGACCGGCAGCCAGGCGGAGAGCATGGCGTCGAGCTTACCGCGGGCGACCCCCTGCCACATGATGCCGGCGGCGACCGGCATGAGCTTCACCTCGTATCCCAGGCTCTGGCGGATCACTTCAGCTGCGGTATGGGTCGTTGCCACGCTATCGGCCCAGCCATCGACGTATCCGATGGTGATCTCGGGCTTGGCCGCCTGAGCCAGACCCATGGCCGTGGTGAGCGCGACACCGAGTCCTATCCCCAACAGTTTCTTCACCATGCTCATGCAGCAGTCCTCTCGCTATGGAATTCGGGCGGTTGCCCCGCGCCCATCATTCGGGCAATGCAAGATGGCCACTACCGTCTGCGCGACGCATATCGACCGGTTAGCGACAACAACCGCACTTTTCGCGACAACGGTTGTCCTTGACGCAGCCCTCGGACCGCTCTGTAATCGACGCCTCGCAGAAAGCTGCGAGTATCGATGCAACCTCTCGAAGGCCCGTTGTCTTACCTTCGCTCTCAGCCCTCTGAAAGGACTCTGTCCATGCGTCTTCCCTTGCGCGTCGCCGCCCTGCTGGGCGCGCTGTTTTCCAGCCTCTATGGCACCGCGCAGGCGGCAGCCGAAGTGGATGCCGCCACCTACGGCTATCCCCTGGTCAATCCGTTCGAGGCGACCATCGTCACCACGCCGGAAAAATTCCGGCCGGAACTGCCGCCCGAAAGCACCATCGACCAGGACGACTACAGCCTCAACCTGCGTCCGGAGCGGGAATACCAGCTGCCCGGCAACTTCTGGCCGGTGAAGAAATTCCACTACCGCCTGGCCCGCCAGGATCACCCGGCGCCGCTGATCTTCCTGATCGCCGGGACGGGGGCCAACTATTCCTCCAGCACCCAGGAATACCTGAAGCGGCTGTACTACGCAGCCGGCTATCACGTGGTGCAGCTGTCCTCGCCCACCAGCTGGGACTTCATGGTGTCCGTCTCGCGGACCGCCACCCCGGGCTATACCCCGCACGACGCCGAGGATCTCTACCGCGCCATGCAGGCGGTACGGGCCCAGCATCCCAAGCTGCCGGTCACCGACTACTACCTGACCGGCTACAGCCTGGGCGGCCTGGATGCGGCCTTCGTCTCCTACCTCGACGAGAGCGAGCGCAGCTTCAACTTCAAGAAGGTCTTGATGGTGAATCCGCCGGTCAACCTGCTGACCTCGGTCCGCAACCTGGATCGCCTGGTGCAGACCGAGGTGAAGGGCGTCACCAACAACCGCACTTTCTACGAGCTCATCCTCTCGAAGCTGACCCGCTACTTCCAGGAGAAGGGCTACGTCGACTTCAACGATGCCGTGGTGCGTGACTTCCAGCGCTCGCCGGAACGCCTGAGCAACGAAGAACTGGCCATGCTGATCGGCTCGTCCTTTCGCTTCTCGGCGGCGGACATCGCCTTCACCTCCGACCTGATCAACCGCCGCGGCCTGATCACCCCGCCGACCTATCCGATCACCGAGGGCACCAGCCTGACGCGTTTCTTCGCCCGCTCCCTGCAATGCGATTTCGACTGCTACATGACCGAGCAGGTCATGCCGTTCTGGCAGAAGAAGTTCAAGGGGCAGAATCTCGACGACCTGGCGCGCAAGTCCAGCCTCACCGCCCTCGAGGACTACCTCAAGAGCAGCCCCAAAATCGGTGTCATGCACAATGCCGACGACATCATCCTCGGCCCGGGTGACCTCGGCTTCCTGCGCAAGACCTTCGGCGATCGCTTGACCGTCTATCCCCATGGCGGCCAT
This sequence comes from uncultured Pseudomonas sp., assembly GCA_963519325.1. Taxonomy (GTDB): domain Bacteria; phylum Pseudomonadota; class Gammaproteobacteria; order Pseudomonadales; family Pseudomonadaceae; genus Chryseomonas. The sequence continues at coordinate 3,705 of CAUQPA010000119.1, forward strand.
TGCGGCAATCTCAACTACCGCGTCAACGCGAACGCCATGCTGGAGTTCTTCGCCCGTGGTTAAGTCCCTGCTCGCTCTCCTCCTGCTGGCCAGTGCCTCGGTGTTCGCTGCCGAGTCAAGCCAACCGCCCTCCTCCAGCCTGACCATCGGCTCGGACACCATGCCGGCGGCGCCGGTCGGGGCCGACGGTTTCAGCAATCCGCTGTCGACCCTCAAGTACAACCCGGGGTTGGACCAGCGCGAATTCGAACGGGCCTCCCTGGTCGCCCTGGATGTCTACGATCCGTTCGAATCCTGGAACCGTCACGTCTATCACTTCAACTATCGCCTGGACGAATGGGTGCTGCTGCCGGTGGTCAATGGCTACCGCTGGATCACGCCACGCTTCGTCCGCTCCGGCGTGAGCAACTTCTTCAGCAACCTGGGCGACGTCAACAACCTGCTGAACAGCCTGCTGCAGTTCAAGGGTCGGCGCGCCCTGGACACCACCGGCCGGCTGCTGCTCAACACCACCATCGGGGTGTTCGGCCTGTGGGACCCGGCGACCCGGGTGGGCCTGATCAAGCAACCGGAAGATTTCGGCCAGACCCTCGGCTTCTATGGTGTGGGCGATGGTCCCTTCCTGATGCTGCCGGTCCTCGGCCCGTCGAACCTGCGTGACACCGGCGGCCTGGCGGTGGACTTCGCGGCCGAGAGCCAGGTGAACTTCCTCAACGTCAGTGACGAGAGCAGCCGCCATCCGGAGATCATCGTGCTGCGCGGCATCAACCTGCGCTATGTCACCGACATGAGATACGGCCAGCTCAACTCGCCGTTCGAGTACGAGAAGATCCGCTACTTCTACACCAAGGCCCGCGAACTGCAGATCGCCGAGTAAGGCTCAGGCGTTGGCCAGGAAGGCCCGAAGCTCAGGCAGGCGTGCCTGGGCGTCGGCCCTGCCCAGCGCCATGAGCTCCTGGCAATAGGCGGATTCGAACAGCAGATAGCTGAGCAGGGCACTGCCCGAAGGCCGATTCACCCCGACACCCCGCAGCAGTTGCCGCAACGCCGCCGGCAGGCGGTGGCGATGGCGGGTGGCGATGTCCGCCAGGGGCTGGCTCGGCGAGATGACCAGCATCTCCACCGGACGGCAGAGGCGTCCGCTGACCGGATCGCCTGCCGGCAGGGCACTGCTCAACAGGTTGAGCCGGCGCAGGGTTTCGGTATCGCTGTCCAGGGCATCGACGAAGGTGCTGTTGAGCAGGTGGCCGCCGATCTGGGCCACGCTGGGAGGCCGTGCCGGTTGCCGCTGCTCGTTGCCCCCGGGCGCCCCCAGCCCTATCACCAGGATCCGCTCCGCCCCCAGGTGCAGTGCCGGACTGATGGGCGCCGTCTGCCTGACCGAGCCATCGCCCAGGTACTCGCGACCGACCTTCACCGGTGGAAAGAACAGTGGAATGGCAGTACTGGCCAGGAGATGGTCGACCGCCAGGCGCGCCGGGACGCCGACCCGGCGGTGACGGAACCAGGGATCCAGCGCACCTTGGCTCTGGTAGAAGGTCATCGCCTGCCCGGAGGCATAGCCGAAGGCGGTGACCGCCACCGCCCGCAAGGCGCGCTGGCGCAAGGCCGCCGTGATCCCGGAGAAGTCCAGCTCACGGGTAAGCAGGGCGCGCAAGGGCGCGTTGTCGAGCAGCGCCAGCGGCTCCTGGCGCCAGGCACCGAACAGCGTCTGCAGACCGAAGCGCGCGGCCTGCCGTGTCGCGCCGGCCCAGTCGCTGCGATAGATCATCGCGGTTTCCAGTCCTGACCATACCGCTGCCAGGCGATCCACCGCGCGACCGAAGTCGAGGGCGCCGCAGCCCAGCACCGCGGCATTGAGTGCGCCTGCGGAGGTGCCGACCAGGATGGGAAAGGGGTTCTCGGAGCGCACCGCCAGGGTGTCCGCCACCACCTGCAGCACCCCGACCTGATAGGCCGCACGGGCGCCACCACCGGCCAGGATCAGCCCCGTAAGCCGCTCGGACGCCCTGCTCATCTAGCCCCTCTTCTTCGGATAGAGCTTGGGCTCGCCGGGCGGACGGGTCTTGAAGCGCCGGTGCGCCCAGAGGTACTGCTCCGGCAACTGGCTCACGCACTGCTCGACCCAGCGATTGATGCGCCGGCAATCGGCCTCCTCGCTCTCGCCGGGAAAGTCGGCCAGCGGCGGATGGATTACCAGCCGGTAGCCCGAGCCATCCGCCAGTCGTTCCTGGGTGAAGGGCAGCACCCGCGCGCGACCCAGGCGGGCGAACTTGGTGGTAGCGGTCACGGTGGCGGCGGGAATGCCGAACAGTGGCACGAAGAGGCTCTGCTTGGCGCCGTAGTCCTGATCGGGGGCATACCAGATGGCGCGTCCGGCGCGCAGCACCTTGAGCATGGCCCGTACGTCCTCGCGCTCGATGGCGGTGGCGTCCAGGTTGTGGCGCTCACGACCGCGACGCTGGATGAAGTCGAAGACCGGGTTCTTGTGCTCGCGGTACATGCCGTCGATGGTATGCCGCTGGCCGAGCAGCGCCGCGCCGATTTCCAGGGTCGTGAAATGCAGGGCCATGAGGATCACGCCCTGGCCATCGCGCTGGGCGGCCTGCAGGTGCTCGAGGCCCTCGATATGGGCCAGGCGGGCCAGGCGTTCGCGCGGCCACCACCAGCTCATGGCCATCTCCAGCAGGGCCATGGCGCTGCTGGCGAAGTTGCGCCGCAGCAGGCGGTCGCGCGCCCGCTCGTCCAGCTGGGGAAAGCAGAGTTCCAGGTTGCGGCGGGCGATGGCCCGGCGCTGGCTGGCGACGTGATAGAAGATCCAGCCGAGCCCCTGGCCGAGACGCAGCAGCATGGCGTAGGGCAGTTGCACCAGCAGCCAGAGCAGCGCGAGCCCCAGCCACAGCGGCCAATAACGTGGATTGAGAAAGGCGAGGCGGAAAGACGGCCGCTCCATCGGAACTCCTGCATGAAAAAGTCGCGCCATTCTACAGGCCTCGCGCCGTTTTCCCGTAGCCTTCACAGTCGCGACCCGGATCGCCCGGTGAGGGTTGCGACACGCGAGGCATCCCGCTATAAGTCCCGCCATCCAAGCACAAGTACCCACCATGACCGCAGCCGATCCTTCCGAAAGCGACTCCGTCTTCCAGCTCAAGGGCAACATGCTCGCCGTGACCGTGCTGGAGCTTCTCCGCAATGACCTGGGGCGCCTGGACCGGCAACTGGCCCAGAAGGTCGCCCAGGCCCCCAACTTCTTCCAGGAAACGCCCCTGGTACTGGGCCTGGACAAGCTCGGCGACGACGCCGGCCCGCTCGACCTGGGCGCCCTCCTCGACCTCTGCCGTCGCCACGGCTTGCGCACCCTCGCCCTGCGCGCCAGTCGCAGCTCCGACCTGGCAGCCGCCAACGACTACGACCTGCCGATCCTGCCGCCCAGCTCCGGCGGCCGCGAGCGCCAGGTCGAGCCACGCGACCGCGAGCCGGCCAAGCCGGTGGAGCCACCCAAGCCGGCCGCGCCGGCGATCAATCCCACCAAGATCATCACCGCACCGGTGCGCGGCGGGGTGCAGCTCTATGCCCCGGCGGGCGATCTGGTGGTGCTGGCGCCGGTCAGCCCGGGCGCCGAGCTGCTCGCCGATGGCAATATCCATGTCTACGGCCCCATGCGCGGCCGGGCCCTGGCTGGCGTCAAAGGTGATACTAAAGCGCGGATCTTCTGCCAGCAGCTGACCGCGGAGCTGCTCTCCATCGCCGGCCAATACAAGGTCGCCGAGGACCTGCGACGCCATCCACAGTGGGGCAATCCGGTGCAGGTCAGTTTGGTGGGAGATGTGTTGAACATCACCCGCCTTTAACGGATACTTCCGCGAATTTTTCGCAATTGGCGGATGCGCCGCCAAGGCTCGAACGAAGCGCGAACACGCCTGCAATCTCGTCATCGAGGGCGTTGAGTCGTTTCAGTTATTACTTTCGATCAAGGTGAATCAGTTTGGCCAAAGTACTCGTAGTCACCTCCGGCAAGGGCGGCGTCGGCAAGACCACCAGCAGCGCCGCCATTGGTACCGGTCTCGCCCTGCGCGGACACAAGACCGTCATCGTCGACTTCGACGTCGGCCTGCGTAACCTCGACCTGATCATGGGCTGCGAGCGCCGGGTGGTGTACGACTTCGTCAACGTGATCAACAACGAGGCGACCCTGACCCAGGCCCTGATCAAGGACAAGCGTCTCGAGAACCTCTTCGTACTGGCCGCCAGCCAGACCCGCGACAAGGACGCCCTGACCCAGGACGGCGTCGAGCGCGTGATCAACGAACTCAAGCAGACCTTCGACTTCATCGTCTGCGACTCCCCGGCCGGGATCGAGAAAGGTGCCCACCTGGCGATGTACTTCGCCGACGAGGCCATCGTGGTAACCAACCCCGAAGTCTCCTCGGTGCGGGACTCCGACCGCATGCTCGGCCTGCTGGCCAGCAAGTCGCGCCGCGCCGAAAAGGGCGAGGAAGCCATCAAGGAGCACCTGCTGCTGACCCGCTACAACCCCGAGCGCGTTACCAAGGGCGAAATGCTCGGCGTCGAGGACGTGGAAGAGATCCTGTCCATCCGCCTGCTCGGCGTGATCCCCGAATCCCAGGCGGTGCTCAAGGCCTCGAACCAGGGCATTCCGGTGATTCTCGACGAACAGAGCGATGCCGGTCAGGCCTACAGTGATACCGTGGAGCGACTGCTCGGCAAGGAAGTGGCCTATCGCTTCCTCGACGTGAAGAAGAAAGGCTTCCTGCAACGTCTGTTCGGGGGTGGTGGCGAATGAGCATCTTCGACTTCTTTCGCGATCGGAAGAAGCAGAACAGCGCTTCGATAGCCAAGGAACGGCTACAGATCATCGTGGCCCACGAACGGGGTCGCCACGAGCAGCCGGACTATCTGCCGCAGTTGCAGAAGGACCTGCTGGAAGTGATCCGCAAGTACGTGCCCATCGAGCAGGACCAGATCCAGGTGGAACTGGAAAACCAGGGCAGCTGCTCCATTCTGGAACTCAACATCACCCTGCCCGACCGCTGAGGCGAATCGCGCAGGACAGCGGCGGCCCCAGGGCCGCCGTTGGCGTTTGGGCCACGTCGAATCCTCTGCCCCGGCCAGGCCGGGTCGCGGCGCTTCGAATCCAGGCCCCTAGGAACCCCATGCCCCTGTCCAACATCCGTATCATCCACCAGGACGACGTCCTGCTGGTGGTCGACAAGCCTACCCTGCTGCTCTCGGTACCCGGCCGCGCCGAGGACAATCGCGACTGCCTGGTGACCCGCCTGCAGGAAAACGGCTATCCCGAGGCGCGCATCGTGCACCGCCTGGACTGGGAGACCTCCGGCGTCATCGTGCTGGCACGGGATGCCGACAGCCACCGCGAGCTGTCGCGGCAATTCCACGACCGGGAGACGGAAAAGGCCTACACCGCCCTCTGCTGGGGCGAGCCGGACGCCAACAGCGGCCGGATCGAGTTGCCGCTGCGCTACGATCCGCCAACCAAGCCGCGCCACGTGGTCGACCACGAACTGGGGCGCCACGCCCTGACCTTCTGGCAGGTGCTGGAACGCCACGGCCGCTACAGCCGGGTCGAGCTCACCCCCATCACCGGCCGTTCCCACCAGTTGCGCGTCCATATGCTGAGCATCGGCCATCCCCTGCTCGGCGATCAGCTCTATGCCGAGGGCGAGGCGCTGGCGCTCCGGCCGCGCCTCTGCCTTCACGCCAGCCTGCTGACGCTGACCCATCCCACCTCGGGCGAGCGGATGAGCTTCACCAGTCCCGCGCCCTTCTGACC
>CAUQPA010000120.1:0-9496 GCA_963519325.1 uncultured Pseudomonas sp.
ACCCTGGTCACCCTGCTGACCGCCGCCCTGGCCGCCTGCGCCCAGACCCAGACGACGCCCGCCACGGCGCCCTCCTCGCCCTCCTCGTCCAAGCCCGCGCCAGCGGCCAGCGCCCCCGCCTCGGCGGCCGAGGCCATGCCGCAACCGGATGAAAGCTTCGAGCAATGGCGCAGTCGCTTTCGCGCCCTGGCGCTGGGCCGAGGCATCTCCGCCGCCACCTTCGACCAGGCCTTCGCCGGCGTCCAACCCGATCCGGCGGTGATCGCCGCCGATCGCAGCCAGCCGGAATTCACCAAGCCGGTCTGGGAATACCTGGACACCGCCGTGTCGCCATTGCGGGTGCGCAATGGCAAGAGCCTGATCATCCAGCAGGCCGGCCTGCTGGCCGCCCTGGAAGCCCGCTACGGCATCGAGCCGGCGCGCCTGGTGGCCTTCTGGGGCATGGAGAGCAACTACGGCAACAACATGGGCAACAAGGGCGTCATCCGCTCCCTGGCCACCCTCGCCTACGAGGGGCGCCGTCCGGACTTCGCCCAGGACCAATTGATCGCCGCCCTCGGCATCCTCCAGCACGGCGACGTCACCGCCGACCGCATGATCGGCTCCTGGGCCGGCGCCATGGGCCAGACCCAGTTCATCCCCACCACCTACGACCAGTACGCGGTGGACTTCGACGGCGATGGTCGCCGCGACATCTGGGGCTCCACCGCCGACGCCCTCGCCTCTACCGCCAATTACCTGAAGGCCTCCGGCTGGCAGGATGGCAAGCCCTGGGGCTACGAGGTCCGGGTGCCGGCCAACTTCGACTACAGCCTGGCCGACATGGGCGTGCGCAAGAGCCTGGCCGAATGGACGGCGCTGGGCATCCACGGCCTCGGCCTGCCGCAGCCGGCCGCCCAGGCCAGCGACAGCGCCTCGCTGCTGCTGCCCGCCGGCCACCGGGGTCCGGCCTTCCTGGTGTTCAACAACTTCCGCACCATCCTCAAGTACAACAACTCCACCTCCTACGCCCTGGGCGTGGCCCTGCTATCGGAGCGCTACCGCGACGCCGGCCAGATCGCCGCCAGCTGGCCCACCGACGACCTGCCGCTGAGCCGCAGCGAGCGTGTAGAGCTGCAACAACGCCTCGCCGCCCTGGGCCTCGACCCGGGCAGCGCCGACGGCATCATCGGCGCCAACACCCGCAAGGCCATCCGCACCTACCAGCAATCCCAGGGCTGGCCCGCCGACGGCTATCCCAATCATCAGTTGCTGGATAAATTGCGCGGCTAGCGGCTGACGACGCCCCTTACCCAGACGCGGAAGGGGGCGTCGCTCGTCAGCCCTGGCGCGCCACCTCCCCCACCAGCGCTTCCAGCAGAGCTGTCGCCGCCGGCGCCAGCTCCGCGAAATCCCGGCAACCCACCACCAGGTCACGACGCGCCCAGGCATCGTTCAGCGGATGACGGGCCAGCGCCACGCCCAGTCCCGCACGGAGCAGACTCGCGGCTGGCAGGATGGCCACGCCAAGGCCACGGGCGACCAGGGCACAGGCCTGGATCGGACTCGGTACCCGAATGCGGATCGCCAGCTCCCGGCCCCACTGTGCTGCCTGGGCTTCCACATGCAGCTGCAAGGCATTGCCACGGGACAGGCCGACGAAGGGCTGCTCGAGCAGATCGGCGAAGTCGACCGCTTCGCTGTCCTCGAGCGTCAGGCGATCCGGCGCCGTGACCAGTACCAGGGGATCCGTCCGGAACGGCCGGACCTGCAGCCCTTCCAGCCCCGGCGCCGCGACGAAGATCCCCAGGTCGGCACGCCCCTCACGCAGCGCCAGCACGATACGTGGGCTGGGCAGTTCCTCGACGTCCACGTCCACCCTGGGCTGCGCCTGGAGGAAATCGGCCAGGGGCGCATCGAGGTGCTCCATCACCGCGGCGCCGTTGGCCAGCAGCCGTACCTGGGTGCGGCTGTCCGCTGCCGCGTCGGCGAGATCCCGGGTCATCTCGTCCAGTCGCTGCAGGATCGCCCGGGCATGGCGTTCCAGGGTCAGGCCAGCCGGCGTGGGGCGTACCCCACGCGCGTGGCGGATCAGCAGCGCCGCACCCAGGCTGTCTTCCAGGGCCCTGATGCGGGCACTGGCGGAAGGTAGCGCCAGATGGCTCCGTTCGGCGCCCAGGGTGAGGCTGCGCGCCGCCACGACATGGAGAAACAGACGCAGGTCGAGCAGGTCATAGCGCATCGCCAGAGAGCCTCTGTGCCGACCGTAGGCAGCCTTCGCCAATCCCGGCTTCTCACCTGCGGTCCTGGACTCCATGGTAACCCCTCCACCCGCGGAGACGACCATGACCCTGCTGCTCTGTATCCTGATCTTCGTGCTCGCGGGGTTGACCAAGGGCGTGCTGGGCCTGGGCCTGCCCACCGTCGCCATGAGTCTGCTGGCGCTGCTGATGACGCCGGCCGAAGCCGCCGCCCTGCTGCTGATTCCCTCGCTGCTCACCAACGTCTGGCAATTCTGCGGCGGTCCCTCGCCCTGGCAGACGTTCAAACGCCTGTTGCCGCTGCAACTGGCACTGGTGCCGGGCACCCTGCTCAGCATCCCGCTGCTGACCGGGAGCGATGGCGCCGGACTCGCCGCCGCGTTGGGCGCGGTACTGGTCGCCTATGGCCTGGTCGGCTGGACGGGCTGGCGCCTGCCCGCACCGGGTCGTCATGTCGGAAAGGTCGCTCCGCTGGTGGGTTTCGTCACGGGTCTGATCACCGGCATGACCGGGGTCTTCGTACTGCCAGCGGTGCCCTATCTGCAGAGTCTGGCGCTGGACAAGGAACAGCTGATCGAGGCCCTGGGCCTGACCTTCACCGTCGCCACCCTGGCCCTGCTGGTGGGTCTCTGGTGGCAGGACACGCTGGCCATCGAGCGCCTGGGTGCCTCCAGTCTGCTGTTGCTGCCCGCTCTCGCAGGGATGGGGGTGGGCCAGCACCTACGCCAGCGTCTCGACGAGACACTATTCCGCCGGCTGTTCTTTGGAGGATTGCTGCTGTTGGGGGCCTACGCCGTCCTGCATTATCTACTGCTCTTGGGCTATCTTGGCTGAGCCCGTCACAGCGCTACCCGGTCCAGCCGGTGTAGGCTGCACCTTCGGCGGGCGCCACGGTCTATGGGCTTGGCTGGAGGCTCGTCGCGCCGCGGCTGGCCTTCAGACTCGGCCCCGTGCCCGACCGCTGCCTCTTTCCGACGTATACAGGACGCTTTCATGACGCTCGCTCCCAACGCAGGACGCCTCCCCGACGAGAACACCCTGACCCACCTGCCGCGCCTGGTGGCGCGCTACTACAGCGATCGTCCCGATCCGAGCGATCCGGGCCAGCAGGTGGCCTTCGGTACCTCCGGTCACCGCGGCTCCTCGCTCAAGGGTAGCTTCAACGAGTGGCACATCCTCGCCATTACCCAGGCCATCTGCGAATACCGCCAGGCACAGGGCGTCGACGGCCCGCTGTTCATGGGCATGGACACCCACGCGCTGTCCGAGCCGGCCTTCATCTCCGCCCTGGAAGTGCTCGCCGCCAACGGCATGGAAGTGCGCATCGACGCCGGCTGCGCCGAGACCAACGGCGAGCCGGGCTATACGCCCACCCCGGCACTGTCCAACGCCATCCTCGAATATAACGCCGGCCGCAGCTCGGGACTGGCCGACGGCATCGTCATCACCCCGTCGCACAACCCCCCGGCCGATGGTGGCTTCAAGTACAACCCCACCAATGGCGGCCCGGCCGACACCAACGTCACCAAAAGTATTCAGGATCGCGCCAATGCCCTGCTGGTGGCCGGCCTGGAAGGCGTCAAGCGGATGGATTACCGTCAGGCGCTCAAGGCGTCGACCATCCAAAAATTCGATTTCCTCGACAACTACGTCGGCGGCCTGGGCCAGGTCATCGACCTCGACGCCATTCGCGGCTCCGGCCTGACCTTTGGCGTCGATCCCCTCGGTGGCGCCGGGGTGCACTACTGGCCGCGCATCGCCGAGCGCTATGGCCTGCCGCTGGAAGTGCTGTCGACCCGCGTCGACCAGACCTTCCGCTTCATGCGCCTGGACTGGGACGGCAAGATCCGCATGGACTGCAGCTCGCCCCACGCCATGGCCGGCCTGATCGAGAACAAGGACAGATTCGACGTCTCCTTCGCCTGCGACACCGACCATGACCGCCACGGCATCGTCGCCCGCTCGGTAGGCTTGCTCAATCCCAACCATTACCTGGCGGTGGCCATCGAGTACCTCTTCACCCACCGTCCGCAGTGGAGCCAGCAAGCCGGCATCGGCAAGACCCTGGTGTCGTCCTCGATGATCGACCGCGTGGCCCAGGGCATTGGCCGCGAGGTGGTGGAAGTGCCGGTGGGCTTCAAGTGGTTCGTCGACGGCCTGCTGGACGGCAGCCTGGGCTTTGGTGGCGAGGAATCCGCCGGGGCCTCCTTCCTGCGCAAGGCCGGTGGCGCCTGGTCCACCGACAAGGACGGCATCATCCTCGGCCTGCTGGCCGCGGAAATCACCGCCGTGACCGGCAAGGACCCGGGCGAGCGCTACCAGGCCCTGACCGAGCGCTTCGGCGCCCCGGTCTACCAGCGCATCGACGCCGCCGCCGACCGCGAGCAAAAGGCCCGCCTGAGCAAGCTCTCCGCCGCCCAGGTCACCGCCAAGGAGCTGGCCGGCCAGCCGATCACCGCCATCCTCACCGAGGCCCCTGGCAACGGCGCCGCCATCGGCGGCCTCAAGGTGGTCACCGAGAACGGCTGGTTCGCCGCCCGTCCCTCGGGTACCGAGGATGTCTACAAGATCTACGCCGAGAGCTTCGAGGGCGAGGCCCACCTGGGCCGCATCCAGGAAGAGGCCAAGGCGCTGGTGGATGGCGTGCTGCGCTGGTAACGGCGCTTTCCCCTCACCCCAACCCTCTCCCAAAGGGAGAGGGGGCTAAAAGCGGTGAGGTGTTTTTCCCCGCAATAGAAAAGGGCAGCCACTGGGCTGCCCTTTTTCATGACGACGCCAGGATCAGTTGATCTTGGTACCGTGGGCCTGCTGGTCGGCGTGGTAGGACGAACGCACCAGGGGACCGGAGGCGACGTTCTTGAAGCCCATCTTGGCGCCTTCCTCGGCGTACCAGGCAAAGGTATCAGGGTGGACGAAGCGCTGCACCGGCAGGTGGTTGCGCGAGGGCTGCAGGTACTGGCCGAGGGTCAGCATGTCGATCTCGTGCTCGCGCATGCGCTGCATGACCTCGATGACCTCCTCGTCGGTCTCGCCCAGGCCGAGCATCAGGCCGGACTTGGTCGGCACGTGGGGTACGCGCTTCTTGAAGTTCTGCAGCAGGTCCAGCGACCACTCGAAATCCGAACCCGGGCGCGCGGCCTTGTACAGGCGCGGCACGGTCTCCAGGTTGTGGTTGAAGACATCCGGCGGCTCCTGCTCGGTGATGGCCAGGGCGACGTCCATGCGACCGCGGTAGTCCGGCACCAGGGTCTCCAGCTGGATGCCGGGGGTCAGCTTGCGGATCTCGCGCAGGCAATCGACGAAGTGCTGGGCACCGCCGTCGCGCAGGTCGTCGCGGTCCACCGAGGTGATCACCACGTACTTCAGGCCCAGGTCGGCGATGGCCACCGCCAGGTTCTTCGGCTCGTCCACGTCCAGCGGCTTCGGCCGGCCATGGCCGACATCGCAGAAGGGGCAGCGACGGGTGCAGATGTCACCCATGATCATGAAGGTGGCGGTGCCACCGGAGAAGCACTCGCCCAGGTTCGGGCAGGAGGCCTCTTCGCAGACACTGTGCAGCTTGTGCTTGCGCAGCAGCTGCTTGATGCGCTCGACCTCGGGGGTGACCGGGATGCGCACGCGGATCCAGTCCGGCTTGCGCGGCAGCTCCTCGGTGGGAATGATCTTTACCGGGATGCGCGCGACCTTCTCGGCGCCGCGCAGCTTGACGCCGGCTTCCACCTTGTTGGGGCGGGCGGGCGGGGTAAGGGTCTGGACGCGGTCTTGTACTGTAGTGGTCATGTCAATCCGATTCCAGGGTGATCGGTTCGGGGTAGCCCAGGCGCTGGCTCAGGTGACGGAGCAGAGCCTCGCGGACCTCGTCGAAAGCTAATGGCCCGGTCACCAGATCGCGCAGCTGGGTCATGGCCAGGCCGGCATAACCGCAGGGGTTGATCCGGCGGAACGGCGCCAGATCCATGTCAACGTTGAGGGCCAGTCCGTGGAAGGAGCGGCCATTGCGGATGCGCAGCCCGAGGGAGGCGATCTTGGCGCCTTCCACGTAGACGCCCGGGGCATCGGCCCGGGCCAGGGCCGGCACGCCCCAGTCGGCGAGCACCGCGATCAGGCTGTCTTCCATGGCACTGACCAATTCTCGCACGCCCAGGCCCTTACGGCGAACGTCCAGCAGCACATAGGCGATGAGCTGACCCGGGCCATGGTAGGTGACCTGGCCGCCACGATCGACCTGCACCACGGGAATGTCGCCGGCGGCGAGCAGGTGCTCGGGCTTGCCGGCCTGGCCCTGGGTGAAGACCGCCGGGTGTTGCAGCAGCCAGAGCTCGTCGGGCGTCGCGGGACCGCGCTCGTCGGTGAAGCGGCGCATGGCTTGCCAGGTCGCCTCGTAGGGCCGCACGCCCCAGCGACGCACGCCCAGGCTGGCCGGGGCGGGGATGGTCATCAGATCACCATGTGCACGCGGCCGGTGGCGCGCAGGTCCTGGTGGATGGCCTGCAGCTGGTCCACGCCGGTGGCGGTGATCAGCACCTGGACCGACAGGAAGCGCCCGTTGCGGCTGTCACGGGTCACCAGGGTGCCACGATCCAGGTCCGGGGCGTGGCGCTGGACGGTATCGAGCACCAGTTCGGCGAAATCGGCACCGGCATCGCCGATCACTTTGATCGGATAGCGCGGGCAGGGAAATTCGATCTTGGGGGGTTGAACGTCTTCGGTCATGCGGACTTCCAGGCCGACCCTTGTCGGCAGGGGGTGAAAGGCCCGCAGATGCGGGCCTTTCCAGGGCGACGGATCAGTTGAACAATCCGTAGAAGAACAGGCGAATGCTATCCCACAGGCGACGGAAGAGGCCACCCTCCTCGACCGGCTGCAGGGCGACCAGGTCGGCGGTGTGCACCACCTTGTCATCCAGCTTCACCTCGACCTTGCCGATCACCTGGCCCTGGGCGATGGGCGCGATCAGCTGCGGGTTGAGCACCATCTCGGCGTGCAGCTTCTTGGCCTGGCCACGCGGCAGGGTCATGGTCAGGTCGTTGGCCAGACCGGCCTGGACCTCACGGGCGTCGCCCTTCCACACCGGCGCCTTGGCCAGTTCGGTGCCCTTCTTGTAGAAGGACTGGGTCTCGAAGAAGCGGAAACCGTAGGTCAGCAGCTTCTGGGTCTCGGCGGCGCGGGCCTGTTCGCTGTTGGTGCCGAACACCACGGCGACCAGGCGCATGCCGTCGCGCACGGCCGAGGCCACCAGGCAGTAGCCGGCTTCGTCGGTGTGGCCGGTCTTCAGGCCGTCGACGGTCTTGTCGCGCCACAGCAGCAGGTTGCGGTTGGGCTGCTTGATGTTGTTCCAGAAGAATTCCTTCTGGGAGTAGATGGCGTAGTGCTGGGCATCGGCGTTGATGATGGCGCGCGCCAGGATGGCCATGTCATGGGCCGAGGAATAGTGATTCGGATCCGGCAGGCCGGTGGCGTCCATGAAGTGGGTGTTCTGCATGCCCAGCTTCTGCGCGGTGGTGTTCATCATGTCGGCGAAGGCGTCTTCGCTGCCGGCGATGTGCTCGGCCAGGGCGACGCTGGCGTCGTTGCCGGACTGGATGATGATGCCGTGCAGCAGGTCACCGACCGACACCTGGGTGCCGACCTTGATGAACATCCGCGAACCGCCGGTACGCCAGGCGTGCTCGCTGACGGTGACCATGTCGGATTCCTTGATCCGGCCCCGGTTGATTTCCAGGGTGGCGATGTAGGCGGTCATCAGCTTGGTCAGGCTGGCCGGCGGCAGGCGCTGGTCGGAATTGGATTCGGTGAGCACGGCGCCACTGTTGGCATCCATGAGAATCCAGGCCTTGGCCGCCAGTTGAGGTGCCGCCGGAACCATAGTCTCGGCCGCCCAGACGGCCGGGACACAGGCGATCGTTACTAGGAAGAGCAGGCGTCGAGCGAGTTTTGCGATTGTCATCCGAATCTCTGAAAGGTTGGGGTATGGCAGGAGCAGCGGACCCAGGACGCCCGACCGGCGCCGCACCGCACGAGGCGGATCACGGCGCCGGCGGCCGGCGACTGGGCGTCATGAAGCATCCCTGCTTCAATCCGGTTGCACGAGAGACGCCTGGCCCAAGCGGGCCACGCGTACGCTGTTCTGGAGCTGGGCGACTTCAGCCGGCTGCACCGGACCGAGGCGGACCCGATGCAAGGTCTGTTGGTTGCGCACCGTCGAGCTGATGAAGACCGGGGCACCGGTCAGGTCGCTGAGCTTGTCCTTGAGCAATTCCGCAGCGTCCGGATTGGCGAAGGCCGCCACCTGCAGATAGAGCCCAGCGGCTGGGACAGAAACGTTTTTTTTTGCGTCGACGGCGGCCGGCGTCACCGGTTCGGCGTGCTGGTTGACCGGCGGCGTATAGGTCTCGATGGCGCCGAAGGTCTGGGTCTCGGTGGTCTTCTGGGCCACCGGTGCCTGGCGGGGCTGCGCCAGTACCATGGGCACCGCCTGACCACGCTGGGCCCAGTACTGCTGCGGGTCGATGCCTTCGACGCTGACGCGCGCCGTGCCGATCTCGGCATAGCCGAGTTTCTTGGCGGCGGCGAAGGACAGGTCGATGACCCGGTCGGAATAGAAGGGTCCGCGGTCGTTGACCCGCAGGATGACGCTGCGGCCGTTGTCCAGGTTGGTGACCCGCACGTAGCTGGGCAGCGGCAGCGTCTTGTGCGCCGCGGTCATGCCGTAGAGATCGTAGGTCTCGCCGTTGGCGGTGGCCTGGCCGTGGAACTTGGTGCCATACCAGGACGCCGTGCCGGTCACCCGGTAGTTGCGCGCGTCGGTCAGCGGGAAATAGGTCTTGCCCAGCACGGTATAGGGGTTGTTCTTCAGCGGTCCGTTGTAGGGCATGGGCACGGCATCGGGGATCCGGCTGACGTCCACGTCCCACCAGGGCGCGCCGTCGCGATGCGGCCGCAGGTAACCACCGGGACCGGCGACGCCCTTGCTGGTCGGCTTGGGCGCCTGGCTGGAGCAGCTCACCAGCAACAGGCCGAGGCCCAGGCAGCCGGCCAGGCGCGCCATGGCAGCCAGGCGCATCACGGCTTCTGGCCCTCGGCCGCATGGCGCTGGGCGATGGCGTTCGCCAGATCGGTCACCGCCATGGCGTACATGACGCTGCGGTTGTAACGGGTAATGGCGTAGAAATTGGGCAGGCCCATCCAGTACTCCGGTCCCTTGTCTCCGTCGAGGCGGAACGAGGTTACACGCAAATCGTCACGCAGGGCAGGGT
>CAUQPA010000121.1:0-9365 GCA_963519325.1 uncultured Pseudomonas sp.
CCCCAGCCCTCTCCCCGAGGGAGAAGGGGTAGAGCGGCGCCGGCATAGAGGGCAGAGCGGCTCAGGCGTAGGTTGGGTTGAGCGCAGCGAAGCCCAACAGTTGCCAGGCGGACCTTTCTCTCGGTTAGCAGGTGGGAGCCTCCCTCACCCCAGCCCTCTCCCAAAGGGAGAAGGGGGAAAAGCAGCAGCCCCGGCGTAGGGGCAGAGCGGCTCCGGCGTAGGTTGGGTTGAGCGCCGCGAAGCCCAACATTTCCCGCGCGAGCCTCTCCATCGCGCAGGCAAAAAAAGAGCCGCCCGAGGGCGGCTCAAGCGGAGCACGACCTGAAGGCCGTGGTTAGAACTTGGCTTCCAGATCCAGCTGCAGGGTCTTGACGTCGGCATCGGTGCGGAAGCGGCTGGCGGTATCGGACTCGGCGAGGAAGTAGGTCAGGCCGACGCCGAAGTTCTTGTCGATGTCGTAGCCGAGCTTGAGCTTGTGGCCGCGGGCGCCGGTCGAGCCGTTGCCGAAGTCGGAGTCGGTGAAGGCGCCCACCACGGCATTGCGCTGGACATCGCGGTAGTTGTATTCCAGCCCGACCCGCTGCATCAGCTTGGTCTTGGCGCCCACCAGCCAGGCAGTGTCCTCACCGTCGTCGGCCTTGTCGTTGACCACGTACTGGCCATAGAAGGACAGCGGCACCCACAGCCTGGTCAGGTCCAGCTGGGCGAAGCCCTCGTAGAGCTGGAAGCGGTCGGTGGTGTTGCCATTGACCGCCAGGGCGCAGGGCGAGGTGACCGAGCCGGTGGTCGGGCAGGTGCTGTCCTGGTCCTTGTCGTAGGCGTAGACGCTGCCACCGACCATCAGCTTGGCGGCATCGCCCAGGTTGAAGCGACTGCCCAACTGGCCGGCGTAGAGGCGCAGGTCGTGCCTGAACTCATAGCCCTCGCCGTCGACGTTGTCCTTGAGCACATAGTAACCGGTGCTGCCGAACAGCTCGGCGCCGCCGCCCAGGTCGTACCTGTAGGTGCCGGCCAGGCCCTCGGGGTTGATGTCGGCGTCCCAGATGACGTCGCCGGTGCTGACCCACTGCTGGCCCATCTTGCCGCCCACCAGGTGCAGATTCGGCAGCGCCGTGGGGTGGTAGTCGATGTAGGCCTGATCCAGCCAGAGCTGCTTCTTGTTGAAGTAGCCGTTGAGGTCCTGGTTGGTGGAGCGGGCGTCGTCGCCGCCGCCGGTAGCGATGCGGATGCCGGTGTCCACCTGCGGATTGATCTCGCTGTAGGCGCCCAGTCGCGCCCGGATGCGCTGGCGGTCCCGGTCGCGACCGTTGTCCGGCTCGCCGCTGATGTCGATGCTCTCGTGGCGTACCCGCACGTCGCCCTTGATCTGGGTCTTGGCGGCCCAGGCCAGTTTCTTCTCGAAGTCGGAGGTTTTCTGCTGCTGGGCGACCTGGGCGGCGCGCGCCTGCTGCTCCTGCTGCAGGTCGCCGCGCAATTCGGCGTACTGGGCGGGGGTGATGGAGCCGTTGGCCTTGAGCATGTCGAGCAGTTTCTCATCGACGGCGGCACTCGCGGCGGCCGAGCAGGTGGCCAGGAGCACGCCCGAGAACAGCGCCGTGAATCGATAAGGGTTAACAGACATCGGCAGATCTCCTTTCAAGACAATCCAGGGGGGCTGGCAGTGCAGCCCGTCACGAAGCTGGCTCAGTCTCGGCAGAAGAGATGTCGTTTTGCCTTCAATAAAGTAAAACTTTTAATACAAGTATTTGAAATTGAATGAAAATTTCACGGTAACGCCATGCGTTGCGAGTGTGGGAAAAGTCTTTCTCGGACGTAAAGACAGTTTTCTCCACCGAGAAACCAGGCGACCGCCCTGCCCCGCCACTTTCCGCCCACCCATGAAAAAGGCCACTCCGGGGAGTGGCCTTCAAGGACGAACGGGCCAGGCCTCAGCCGAAGCGACCGGTGATGTAGTCCTCGGTCTGCTTCTTGTCCGGCTTGGTGAAGATCTTGTCGGTCTTGTCCACTTCGATCAGCTCGCCCAGGTACATGAAGGCGGTGACGTCGGAACAGCGCGCCGCCTGCTGCATGTTGTGGGTGACGATCACCACGGTGAATTCCTGCTTGAGCTCGGCCAGCAGTTGCTCGATGCGCGCGGTGGAGATGGGGTCCAGCGCCGAGGTGGGTTCGTCCAGCAGCAGCACCCGCGGCCGCAGGGCGATGGTGCGGGCGATGCACAGCCGCTGCTGCTGGCCGCCGGAGAGGCCCAGGGCGCTCTGGTTGAGCTTGTCCTTTACCTCGTCCCACAGCGCGGCGCCGCGCAGGGCCTGTTCAACGCGGTCCTGCAACTCCACCCGGGACAGCCGCTCGTGGTGGCGGATGCCGTAGGCGACGTTGTCGGCGATGGACATGGGGAAAGGCACCGGCTTCTGGAACACCATGCCGATGGTGCTGCGCAGGCGGCTCAGCGAGTACTTGGGATCGAGGATGTTCTCCCCGTCCATGAGGATCTCGCCGGTCGCTTCCAGCCCCGGGTATTCAGAGTAGATGCGGTTGAAGATGCGCAGCAGGGTGGACTTGCCGCATCCGGACGGGCCGATGATGGCGGTGATCTGCTTGGCCGCGATGTCCAGGTTGATCGACTTGAGCGCCTGGTGGCCCTTGTAGCGGAAGCCGACGTCGCGCGCCTGCAGTTCCGGTATCTGCGTCTGCATGGTGGTCACTTGGAATCCCGGTTGCGAAAGAAGAAGCGAGAGGAAAGGTTCAGGAACAGCACAAACAGGGTCAGCAGCAGGGCGCCGGCCCAGGCCAGTTGCTGCCAGTTCTCGAACGGGCTCATGGCGAACTGGAAGATGGTCACCGGCACGCTGGCCATGGGCTTGAGCACGTCGGCGTTCCAGTACTGGTTGCCGAAGGCGGTAAACAGCAGCGGCGCGGTCTCGCCGGTGATGCGGGCGATGGACAGCAGCACCCCGGTCACCACGCCGGCGCGGGAAGCGCGCAGCAGGATCTGCAGGGTCACCTTCCACTGGGGGATGCCCAGGGCCAGGGCCGCTTCGCGCATGGCCGGCGGCTGCAGCTGCATCATCTCGTCGGTGGTACGGGTCACCACCGGCACCACCAGCATGGCCAGCGCCAGGGCGCCGGCGAAGCCGGAGAAGCCCAGGCTGCCGCCGGTGTACTGGTTCAGCGTCACCACCACAGCGGTATAGATGAACAGGCCGATGACGATGGACGGCGCCGACAGCAGGATGTCGTTGACGAAGCGCACCACCAGGCCGAGCTTGGAGTGGCGGGCGTACTCGGCCAGCCAGAGCCCGGCGAGGATGCCGATGGGCGCGCCGATGGCGGTGGCCAGCAGGGTGATCAGCACGCTGCCGAACAAGGCGTTGGCCAGGCCACCCTCGGCGGCGCCGGGCGGTGGCGTCATCTCGACGAAGATGCTCGGGCTTAGGGCGCTCACGCCCTTGATCAGGGTGGTACCGAGGATCCAGGCCAGGAAACCCAGGCCGAGCACGGCGGCGGCGCTGCCGAAGATCAGCGCGATGCCGTTCTTGATCCGGCGTTTGCGATAGAGATAGGCGTCGATCTGCATCAGTTACCTGCCTTGCGCGACAGCTGCGTCAGCATCAGCCGTGCCGCCAGCAGCACGAAGAAGGTCACCACGAACAGCAGGAAGCCCAGCGCGATCAGCGAGGAGCGGTGCAGATCGGTATAGGCCTCGTTGAATTCGTTGGCGATCACCGAGGCGATGGAGCTGCTCGGCATCATCAGCGAGAGGGAGAACTGGTGGGCGTTGCCCAGCACGAAGGTCACCGCCATGGTCTCGCCGAGGGCGCGGCCGAGGCCGAGGAAGGCGCCGCCGACCACCGCCGAGCGGGTATAGGGCAGCACGATGTCCCAGCAGACTTCCCAGGTGGTGGAACCCAGGGCGTAGGCCGATTCCTTGAGCTGGGCCGGCACGCTGCGGAACACCTCGTACATCACCGAGGTGATGAAGGGCAGGATCATGATCGCCAGGATGATGCCGGCGGTGAGCATGCCGATGCCCAGCGGCGGGCCCTGGAACAGCACCCCGATCACCGGGATGGCGCCGAGGTAGTCGTTGATGAAGGGCGAGATGTGCGCGGCCATGAAGGGCCCGAAGACGAACAGGCCCCACATGCCGTAGATGATCGAGGGAATGCCCGCCAGCAGTTCCACCGCCGTGGCCACTGGACCGCGCAGCCAGGTGGGGGCGATCTCCGAGAGGAACAGGGCGATGCCGAAGGCGGTGGGCACGGCCAGCAGCAGGGCGATGAAGGAGGTCATCAGGGTGCCGTAGATGGGCACCAGGGCGCCGAACTTCTCGGCGCCGACATCCCACTCGGTGGAGGTGATGAAATCCAGGCCGAAGGTCATGAAGGCATGGCGACCGCCCCAGAGGGTGGACGCGGCGGCGCCGACCAGTACCAGCAGTACCAGCAGCGCGGCGGAAAACAGCAGCCGGCGGAACCAGACATCGGCGCGGGTATCGCGGCGGATGCGCTGTTCCTGGGTGGCTGAGAGGGGTAGGGTTTGGTCGGTCATGGAGCTTTCCGTCTACCTGGAAGGACGCGCGAAACCGCCTGGACCCCAGGGGATCCAGGCGGCGGGACAGTCGTGCTTACTTCTTGAAGTCAGACGCCCAGTAGCCTTCGATCTGCTTGACCAGCGCATCCGGGACCGGGACGTAGTCCAGGGCCGCGGCATCCTTCTGGCCCTGCTCCAGGGACCACTTGAAGAAGTCGAAGGCGACCTTGCTGCGCTCTTCGTTCTTCGGCTCCTTGTACATCACGATCCAGGTGGTGGCGGTGATCGGCCAGGCCTCGGCGCCGGGCGCGTTGGTCATCAGCAGGTTGAAGTCCTTGGCGCTCTTCCAGTCGGCGGTGGCGGCGGCGGCCTGGAAGCTCTTGGCTTCGGGCTGCACGAAGTTGCCGGCGGCGTTCTTCAGCTGCACGTGGGCCATCTTGTTGGTCAGCGCATAGGCGTACTCGACGTAGCCGATGGAGCCCTTGATCTGCTTCACGTAGGCGGCGATACCCTCGTTACCCTTGCCACCCACACCGACCGGCCAGTTGACGGTGGTGCCGAAGTTGAACTTCTCCTTCCACTCCGGGCTGACCTTGGCCAGGTAGTTGGTGAAGTTGTAGGAGGTGCCCGAGCCGTCGGAACGCCGTACCACGGTGATGGCGCTGTCGGGCAGCTTCATGCCGGCGTTCAGCGCGGCGATGGCCGGGTCGTTCCAGGTCTTGATCTCACCCATGAAGATCTTGGCCAAGACCGGGCCGTCGAGCTTCAGCTTGCCAGGCTCGATGCCTTCCACGTTCACCACCGGCACGATGCCGCCGATGATGGTCGGGAACTGGCCCAGGCCGCCCTTCTGCAGGTCGTCGGTGCTCATGGGCGCGTCGGTAGCGCCGAAGTCCACGGTGCCGGCCTTGATCTGGGCGATGCCGCCGCCGGAGCCGATGGACTGGTAGTTGATGCGGTTGCCGGTCTTCTCGCTGAAGGCCTGCGACCACTTCGACAGGACGGGGAACACGAAGCTCGAGCCTGCGCCCGTGACATCCACGGCGTGAGCGGCAGTGCTCAGGCAAAAGGCCGACAACAACAGGGAGAGGCTGAACGTGCGTTTCATTGGTTGCTCCATTACCTTAGTGAGGGCTGGCGCTAGGCTATTGCCGAAATGTGACAATTAGGTGTCAGCGCCATGACGAAACGGGGACGGCAGAGCGCCATCATTGGTCTTCGCCCCGCGCGAGCTGAGCCTTGCCGCGAAGGCAGCGGTCTCCGCGCCCTGCAGGTCTTCGTCCACCCGCCGGCAGCGCTTCGCTCGCGCCCAGGTGCGTCCTGGAAGCGGTCTTCTCATCCCCTCTTCCACCACCTGCGCGCGACCTGCAGCGGCCTGCCGGCGACACTCCGCAGTCGCGACCTTGGCCATTCGCGCCCACCCGCAGCAGCCTCTGCCGCAGCGGGAACCCTGCTGGAATGCGGCTTCCAAGCCTCAGGAGCGACTCGCTCGCTCGATCCCCATACGGCAGGAGATTTAGCCAAGGCTATATATATTAGAACTATCTACAAGATAGACTTTCTCTATCCGGCTAGGTAAGGTGGCGGCCTCTTTGGGGAGTAGCCTGCTTCCGCCGCGGCGGAAAGCGTCCTGGTCAACATACTCGGCAACCGCCGTGGTCAGGACAGCCAGTCAGGGTTGGCGAGACCAGGGGCATCACCGCGCCGTGCCGGGCGTGCGGCGATGTCTTGTGGATCCGAGCCCGGCCGGCGCTGTCACAATGAACCCCGCTTCCCTCATGTTCCTAGCCTTCGCCATGTCCACCGACGCCTTCGCCGCCGCCGTCGGCAAGGGCGCCAGCCTGCACAAGCCCTGCCTGCGCGAGGCCCTGCGCACCGGTGCCATCTTCGGCGTCATCGAAGCCATCACCCCGGTGATCGGCTGGGCCGTGGGCCTCACCGCCGCCCAGTACGTGCAGCCCTGGGATCACTGGATCGCCTTCACCCTGCTCAGCGTACTCGGCCTGCGCATGATCTGGGCCGGCTTCGGCGCGCCCGACGCCGAAGAAGAAAAACCCCGCCAGCACTCCTTCCTGCTGCTGGCCCTCACCGCCGTGGCCACCAGCATCGACGCCCTGGCCGTGGGCGTGGGCCTGGCCTTCATCGACGTCAACATCATCACCGCCGCCTTGGCCATCGGCCTCGCCACCATGGTCATGGTGACCACCGGGGTGATGCTGGGCCGGGTGATGGGCAACCTGGTCGGCAAGCGCGCGGAAATGCTCGGTGGCGTGGTGCTGATCGTCATTGGCATCGCCATCCTGCACGAGCACCTGGCGGCCGTTACGCCCTGATGGCGCGGCTAGGGCGCAGCGCCCTCCTCGTGCTGGCCGCGGTCCTGTTGGCGGGTGGCGGCTTCCTCGCCTGGCAGCGCTTCTGGCCGGCCCAGGCCGCCAGCGGCTGGCGCTACCAGCTGGCCCACGCCGACATCGCCAAGGCCAGCGCCCTGGCCTGGCAGGGCGATGCCCTGCTCGCCGCGGAAGAGCTCAAGGACGGCAAGGGCCGTCTGCTGCGCATCGACGCCCAGGGCCGGCGCCAGGTGCTCGGCGAAGGACTGTCCAAACCCGACGGCCTGGTGCCCTACCGGAACGGCTTCGCCTACAGTCAGGAAGGCGGCACCCATCCGGTGCGCTGGTTCGACGCCGCGGGCAGTCGCGATCTCTTCACCGGCATCAATGCCCAGGGTCTCTGGGCCGAAGGCAGCTACCTCTATACGGTGGAAGACCGCAAGGGTGAAGGCCGCCTGCTGCGCTACGACGCCGCCGATGGCAGCCTGACCGTGCTGCGCGACCAACTCGACGAAGCCGAATCCTTCACCCGCTGTCCGGATGGCACCGCCTTCTACACCGAGAAGGCCCGCGGCCTGGTGCGCCAGCTGAGTGACGACGGCCGCGATCCGCCGGCCCTCCACGATCTGCGCGAGCCGAGCTTTCTGCTCTGCGACCGGCGCGGGTTGTGGATCAGCGAGGACTCCACCCACCGCGCCCGGTTGCTGCTCTGGGATCGCCAGTCAGAACCAAGAGCCATCCTGACCTTCCTGCGCGCGCCCCAGGCGCTGCTGCCGCGGGGTGACGGCTACCTGCTGGCCGAAGGCGGCCGCGACCGCATCATCGCCCTGGATCCGGTGCCGAGCCTGGACGGCGCCGGCCGCTAGAGCATGCGCCTGAGGGTATCGTCCCGCCGGATCAGGTGGTGCCAGAGCGCGGCGAGCACGTGCAGGCCGATCACCC
The DNA here is from genome assembly GCA_963519325.1 of uncultured Pseudomonas sp. Classification (GTDB taxonomy): domain Bacteria; phylum Pseudomonadota; class Gammaproteobacteria; order Pseudomonadales; family Pseudomonadaceae; genus Chryseomonas. The sequence goes on from CAUQPA010000121.1 coordinate 7,800, forward strand.
AGTAGAAGGCATTTCCCAGCCAGACATGCAGGCCCTTGAGCGATAGCGCCACTTCGCGATTCACGGCGAAGGGCGACGGCAGCGCCAGGTCGCTGGAGGGGATCTTCACCTCGCCGATGGTCAGCCAGACGGTGAACAGGCCGAGCAGCGGCTGGGCCAGCAGGAAGGCATAGAGGGGTCAGCCGGCCCACGAGCTCCAGGCTTTTCGCCAAGGGCGGTGTGATCGGCGGTACCGGATGACGGCGGCGTATCCATAGCCGCGGCAGCACCAGGACCAGCACCAGCAACCCCACCCAGAAATGGCTGAGCGTCACCCATTGCCGCTCCAGGGAGCCGCGCTCGAAGTGCCCCCGGTTGGTGATGAGGACATAGGCCAGCAGCACCAGCAGGGCCATCAGCCAATGCAGCAGCCGGGCACCGCGCACATAGCGGGAAAGCAGAGAACCTCTGGGCATGGCGACATCCTTACGGCAAGAAGAAGAGGCACCGCCGGCAGTGTAACGGCGCCCTCGGCTCAAGGGTATGCGGCTGTCAGGGACGCGCAGCCTCCAGCCGCGACCTGTTGGCGGGCTGGCGTGGCGACGCCGCGCGGACATGAGGGTACGCCAGCGCCTTGGCCCTGCTCCCGCCGGCCGTGAACCTTGCGGAGGTCCCGGTGGCTAACCTGTGATCACCCCGCCCAGCCAAACGGCTTGACCCTGAAGTGACTTCAGGCTTCAGCATGGTCAATAGATAGGCAACTGCCCGACCCGCCCCTTTTTCAGCGAGAGATCTACAGATGAGTGGCTCCACCCATCACCACGACCACGACCACGACCACGACCACCAGCATGGCCACGGACACGCCCATGGCCACGCCCATGCCCCGCGGGTGACCGCGGACAACGAACGCAAGCTCAAGCTGGTCTTCGGCCTGACCTTCGGCTATGCCATCGTCCAGGCACTGGGTGGCTGGTGGTCCGGCTCGCTGGCCCTGATCGCCGACTCCGGCCACATGGTCTCGGATGCCGCCGCCCTGCTGCTGGCGCTGGTGGCCTATCGGGTGTCGGCCAAGGCAGCCAATGCCCGCTTCACCTATGGCTTCCACCGGGTACGTATCCTGGCAGCGCTGACCAACGGCGTCGCCCTGCTGCTGCTGGTGCTGTGGATCGGCTGGGAGGCGATCGACCGGCTGCGCGAGCCCACCGAGGTGCTGTCCGGCCCCATGCTGGTGGTGGCGGTGATCGGTCTGGTGGTCAACCTCGCCGGCTTCCTGGTGCTGAACGGCGGGCACAAGGACGACAGCAACCTGCGCGGCGCCCTGCTCCACGTGGCCGGCGACCTGCTCGGCTCGGTGGGGGCCATCCTCGCCGCCCTGGGCATCCTCTGGACCGGTTGGACCTGGCTCGACCCGGCGCTGTCGCTGCTGGTCGCCCTGTTGATCGTCAAGTCGGCCTGGAGCCTGGTACGCGACGCCGGCGCGGTATTGCTGCAGGCGGCGCCGCGGGAATTCGACACCGCCGGCGCCACGGCGGCGGTGCGCGCCCTGCCGGAGGTGGCCGAGGTGGTCCATCTGCACGTCTGGAC
>CAUQPA010000122.1:0-9325 GCA_963519325.1 uncultured Pseudomonas sp.
CCACGCCAGACCCCCCCCTCGCCGGGGTGGGGGGGGGGGTGGGGGGGGGGGCGCTCGGCTCAGGTCGCCAAGCTGATTTTAGCAAGCTACTGACGCTCTTTGTTCCGCCCGGCGAGGGCGGAACGAGGGCTATCCGAGCACGCCGTAAACCAGCCTGGCGACCAAGCTAACCACCCCCCACCCCAACCCTCCCCCGCAAGCGGGAGAGGGGGCAGTCCGGCGTGAGGGATAGCTTCCCAGCACAAGAACAGGCCCCCGCGTAGGGTGGATGACGGCGCAGCCTCATCCACCGAAACACCCGAAGGATCAGTGCGACTTCAACCCCGCCGCCGTCAACACCAACCGCAGCACCCAGGCCACCACGCCCAGCGCCACCAGGCTGCACGCCCAGATACCGGCCATCCAGGCCAGCCGCTGCCAGAGCGGCTTGCTGTCGGCGGGGTTGGGTTCGCGCGAGCGGCCGGCCATCAGTGGTAGCCCTCCCCCGCGCGTACCTTGCCGCGGAACACGTAGTAGCCCCAGAAGGTGTACATCAGGGTGATGGGAATGATGAACAGGGTGCCGATGAGCAGGAACAGCTGGCTCTGCGGCGGCGACGAGGCCTCCCAGATGGAGACCGCCGGCGGGATGATGTTCGGCCAGAGGCTGATGCCCAGGCCGCTGTAGCCGAGGAAGATCAGCGCCAGGGTCAGCAGGAAGGGCGCATGGTGCGAATCCTCGCGCAGGATGGCGCGCAGCAGGGCCAGGGTCACCACGCCCACCAGGATGGGCACCGGCAGGAACCAGAACAGGTTGGGCATGCTGAACCAGCGGGCGGAGATGGCTGCCTGGCTCAGCGGGGTCCAGATGCTCACCACCGCGGTGAAGGCCAGCAGCAGGAACAGCAGCGGTTTGGTCAGGCGGCGCATGGTGGCCTGCAGCGGGCCCTCGGTCTTCATGATCAGCCAGGTGCTGCCCAGCAGCGCATAGGCGGCGATCACGCCCAGGCCGCAGAACACCGAGAAGGGCGTGAGCCAGTCCAGCGGGCCGCCGACGTACTGGCGATTCTCCACCTGGAAACCCTCGATGAAGGCGCCCAGGGCGACACCCTGGCAGAAGCTGGCCAGCAGCGAGCCGAAGATGAAGGACTTGTCCCACAGGGCTTCCTTGCCTTCCTGGACCTTGAAGCGGAACTCGAAGGCCACGCCGCGAAAGATCAGGCCGATCAGCATGAAGATCAGCGGCAGGTAGAGCGCCGGCAGGATCACCGCGTAGGCCAGCGGGAAGGCGCCATAGAGGCCCGCCCCGCCCAGCACCAGCCAGGTCTCGTTGCCGTCCCAGATGGGCGCCACGGTATTCATCATTACATCGCGGTCTTCCTTGCCCTTGACGAAGGGAAAGAGGATGCCGATGCCCAGGTCGAAGCCATCCATGACCACGTACATCATGAGGCCGAAGATGATGATGATCGCCCAGATCAGCGGGAGGTCGATGCCAGGGATGCCGTTCATGTGCGGTCTCCGGTCAGCTGGTCTTTGGGATTGTCTTCTTCCAGGCCGCCATCGGCGCCGGACAGCGGACGCTTGGGATGCCGATCGGTACCGGGGCCGCCCGAGGTGGGCAGGTCGCCTTCACCGGTGTGCGGGCCCTTGCCGATCATGCGCAGGGCATAGAGGGTGCCGATGCCGAACACGGCGAAATAGACCACCACGAAGGCCACCAGGGTGATGCTCAGCTGGGTGACGCTGTGGTTGGACACCCCGTCCTTGGTGCGCAGCAGGCCGTAGACGATCCACGGCTGGCGGCCCACCTCGGTGGTGAACCAGCCGGCCAGCAGGGCGATGAGGCCCACCGGGCCCATGCAGGTGATCAGGCGCAGGAAGCCGCGGGTCTCGAACAGCTTGCCGCGCCAGCGCAGCCAGGCGCTCCACAGGCCGGCGGCGATCATCAGCAGGCCCAGGGCGACCATGATGCGGAACGACCAGAACACCACGTAGGCCGGCGGCCGGTCTTCCTTGGGGAAGTCCTTGAGCGCCGGGATCGGCTCGGTGAGGCTGTGCTTGAGGATCAGGCTGCCGAGCACCGGGATCTCGACCTTGAAGCGGGTTTCCTCGCGCTCCATGTCCGGCCAGCCGAACAGTACCAGCGGGGTCGCCTCGCCGGGCGGATTCTCCCAGTGGCCTTCCATCGCGGCGATCTTCGCCGGCTGGTGTTCCAGGGTGTTGAGGCCGTGGGCGTCACCGACCATGGCCTGGATCGGCGCCACCAGCAGGGCCATCCACATGGCCATGGAGAACATCTTGCGCACCGCCGGGTTGTCGTTGCCGCGCAGCAGGTGCCAGGCCGCCGAGGCGCCGACCAGGAAGGCCACCGACAGGTAGGCGGCGATGGTCATGTGCGCCCAGCGGAAGGGGAAGGACGGGTTGAAGATCACCGCCAGCCAGTCCACCGGGACGATGCGGCCGTCGACGATCTCGTAGCCGCTCGGCGTGTGCATCCAGCTGTTGGAAGCCAGGATCCAGAAGGTCGACATCAGGGTGCCGATGGCCACCATCACCGTCGAGAAGAAGTGCAGGCCACGGCCCACACGATTCCAGCCGAACAGCATGACGCCGAGGAAGCCGGCCTCGATGAAGAAGGCGGTGAGCACCTCGTAGGTCAGCAGGGGCCCGGTCACGGCGCCGGCGAAGTCAGCGAAGCCGCTCCAGTTGGTGCCGAACTCATAGGCCATCACCAGGCCGGACACCACGCCCATGCCGAAGAAGATCGCGAAGATCTTCAGCCAGAAGTGATACAGATCCTTGTAGACGTGGTTGTCGGTCTTCAGCCACAGCCCTTCGAGCACGGCGAGGAAACTCGCGGTACCGATGGAAAGCGCCGGGAAGACGATGTGGAAGGACACGGTGAAGGCGAACTGGATCCGGGCGAGATCCAGGGCTTCGAGGCCGAACATAGCTTTTCCTCTCAGGCACGCCGGCCATCGAGGGTAGCCGGTCGAGTTGGACGCTGACCGAGGTTCGAGCCCCGCCGCGCGAGGACGGTTCTAGCGCAGCGCCGAAAAAACAGCGGTGACTAGTCCATCCAGCCTATCGAAGGGCTGACGCGGATCAACGTCAGGCTTTAGAGTAGTCCTCCTGGATACATTTGCTTACGTGGTTCGATGTCGCATTGGGCAGGCTGTCGCACCCCCGGGCACCAGGCGCGCTATCGATGACGCGCCCTGGGCCGCGCCGCCTTTCCTCGGGCCAGAGCCTCCGGGCGGCGTCGCCCGCCTGGTCCTGGCACTGGCCCTGGCCCTGGTCTGGAATCCGCGCCCGCCGCCGCAGCGCCGCCCGGGAAGCGGATCTGCCGCGTCTTGCACCAGGCTGCATCCCCCTCGAACTTGTCCGACGATTCGCCTCCCGGTGGCTTAAGATGCCGCCTCTGCCCTTCGAGCCCTAGCCATGTCCGGCGATACCCTGCAGTTGCGTCACCACCGTCCCTTCGTCGCCTTCTGGTTCGCCCGCATCTGCACCGCCGGCAGCTTCCAGATGCTCACCGTCGCCATCGGCTGGCACCTCTATTCCCTCACCGGCAACGTGCTCGACCTCGGCCTGGTGGGTCTGGTGGAATTCCTGCCGCGGGTGCTGTTCATGCTGCACACGGGCCATGTCGCCGACCGCTACGACCGGCGCCGGGTCGCCGCCCTCTGCCAGACCGGCCAGGGCCTGATCGCCCTGGTGCTGCTGGTGGGCAGCCTCAATCACGCGGTGACCCGCGAACTGATCTTCATCCTGGCCTTCTGCCTGGGCACCGCGCGCGCCTTCGAACAGCCCACCACCCAGGCGCTGCTGCCCAACATCGTGCCGCCGGCGATCTTTCCCCGCGCCATCGCCGCAGCGGCCTCGGCCATGCAGGGCGCCACCATCATCGCCCCCGCACTGGGCGGCCTGCTCTATGCCCTGGGCGCCGCCTGGGTCTATGGCCCGGCGCTGCTGTTCTATGGCATCGCCGTCCTGCTGGTCTCCAGCCTGCCAGCGCGGCAGACGCCCAGCCAGAAGGAAAAGCCGACCCTGGATAACCTGCTGGCCGGCATCCGCTTCATCAAGAGTCGCCCGGACGTGCTCGGCGCCATCTCCCTGGACCTGTTCGCCGTGCTGCTGGGAGGCGCCACCGCCCTGCTGCCAGTGTTCGCCGCCGACATCCTGCTCACCGGGCCCTGGGGCCTGGGCCTGCTGCGCTCGGCGCCGGCGGTGGGCGCCCTGGGCATGTCCTTCCTGCTCGCCTACGTCAGCCTCAACCGGCACGTGGGCCGCATCATGTTCGGCGCCGTGGGGGTGTTCGGCGTGGCCACCATCGCCTTCGGCCTCTCCACCTCGCTGTGGTTCTCCCTCTTCACCCTGGTGGTCCTGGGCGCTGCCGACATGATCAGCGTGGTGATCCGCACCTCCTTTGTCCAGCTGGAGACGCCCGACGCCATGCGCGGCCGGGTCAGCGCGGTCAACGGCCTGTTCATCGGCGCCTCCAACCAGCTCGGCGAATTCGAATCCGGGGTCACCGCGCACTTCTTCGGCACGGTGCCGGCGGTGGTGCTCGGCGGCATCGGTACCCTGGTGATCACCGGGGTCTGGATGAAGCTGTTCCCTGGCCTCGCCAATCGCGATCGGTTGCAGGAGCCGCGTAGCGACGGTTGAATCTCAGCCGTCATCCGGTAGCAGGGGTCACTCGTCACGGCCGGATGACCGCTCGGCCAGGGAAATGCTTATTGCGAGAATCCTCATCGCAAAATGTGATCCATGTCACATCCTGAATGCGATTCGAGGTTTTCATGCGTACTCCCCTTTCCATGGCCGCCCGCCTGGGCCTGGGCTTCGGCCTGATCCTGGTGTTGATGCTGCTGATCACCCTGGTGGGTGTCCAGCGCGTCGGCGTCATCGACGACACCCTGACCTCGGTCAGCCAAGGCGCCAGCCTCAAGCAGCGCTATGCCATCAACTTCCGCGGCAGCGTCCATGATCGTGCCATCGCCATTCGCGATGCGGTATTGATCCATGACGCCTCGCCGCTGGCCACTCGCCTGGCCGACATCGACCGGCTCAAGGCCTTCTATCGCCAGTCCGCCGAGCCGATGGACCAGCTGTTCGCCAGCCAGGGCGCTACCGCCGAGGAACAGCGCCTGCTTGCCGCCATCAAGGACATCGAGGGCACCGCCCTGCCACTGACCGATCGCCTGCTGCAGCTGCGCCAGGCCGGTGATCTCGAAGGCGCCCGGGTTTTCCTGCTCGAGCGCGTTTCGCCGGCCTACGTCGAGTGGCTCAAGCGCATCAATGCCCTGATCGACCATGAGGAAGCCATCGCCAGCGGCCATCTCGCCGATGTCCGGGCCATCGCCGGCGGCTTCCGCTGGCTGATGCTGGTGACCTGCGCCATCGCCCTGCTGCTGAGCGTGACCGTCTCCCTGCTGATCATTCGCCAGATGGGCGCCACCCTGGGTGGTGAACCCCATGCCGTGGCCGCCGCCATCCGCCGGCTGGCGGAGGGTCGCCTGGACGAGCGCCCCGCCACGCGCCATCCGGCGAGCGTCATGGGCACCCTGGGCAGTGCCACCGCACACCTGGGCGAGACCATCGTCCAGGTCCGCAGCACCGCCACCTCGGTCGCCGCGGCCGCGGCCCAGTTGCAGAGCACTGCCCAGGCCAACCAGCGGCAGACCGATGTGCAATCCAACCAGGCCCAGCACATGGCCGCGGCGGTCACCGAACTGGCGGCCACCATCGGCGAGGTCGCCGGCTATGCCGCCCAGGCCGCCCAAGCCACGGGAAATGCCAGTGCCCAGGTCGATAGCGGCAACCGCCTGGTGGCCAGCTCCGGCCAGGCCATCGGCCACCTGGTGCAGGCGCTGGAACAGGCCAGCGTCACGGTCCAGCAGGTGTCCAGCGACAGTGCCAGCATCGAGAACATCGTCGCCGTCATCAACGGCATCGCCGAGCAGACCAACCTGCTGGCGCTGAATGCCGCCATCGAGGCCGCGCGGGCCGGCGAGCAGGGCCGTGGCTTCGCGGTGGTCGCCGACGAGGTCCGCAACCTGGCTACCCGCACCCAGGCCTCGACCCGCGAGATCCGCGGGATGATCGCCACCCTCCAGGAAGGAGCCAGCCGCGCCTCGGCGCAGATGGAGGAAAGCCGCGATCAGGCCCATGAAACCGCTGCCCTGACCCAGCGGGCGGTCGAGGCCCTGGCCGCCATCCAGGCCGACGTCGGCTCGGTCAACGCCATGAACAGCCAGATCGCCACCGCCGCGGCCCAGCAGAGCGCCGTGGCCGAGGAGGTCAACGAGAACATCAACCGCATCCATGCCGCCACCCTGGAAACCGCCAGCGGGTCGCAGCAGATCGCTGGCGCCAGCCGCCAACTGGCGGAACTGGCCGAGGACCTGGAGCGCCGCATGAGCCTGTTCCGCACCGCCAGCGCCTGAACATCCGGCAACGCGCTCAGGCTGAACCTAGAGCCGAGCGCGGCGGTCAGCAGTCAGACACCTTTTCCGCTTCCGCGAGGAGTCCGACATGCAGCTTTCCCTCAACGGCCAGGTCGCCCTGGTCACCGGCGGCAGTTCCGGTATCGGTGCCGCCGTCGCCGAAGCCCTGGCCAAGGCCGGGGCCGCCGTCGCCATCAACTACCACTCCCATGCCGAACCGGCCGAGGAACTGGCCAAGCGCGTCCAGGACGCCGGTGGCCGCGCCATCGCCGTGGGTGGTGACGTCGGCGACGAGGCCGCCGTGCAGGCCATGTTCGAGCGCACCCTGGAGGCCTTCGGCCGACTGGATATCCTGGTGGCCAACTCGGGCCTGCAGAAGGACGCCGCGGTCGCCGAGATGTCCCTCAAGGACTGGAACACCGTCATCAACACCAACCTCACCGGCCAGTTCCTCTGCGCCCAGGCGGCCATCCGCCAGTTCCGTCAGCAGGGCCGTGATGACAAGATCTCCCGCGCCCTGGGCAAGATCATCCACATGAGCTCGGTGCACGAGGTCATCCCCTGGGCCGGTCACGTCAACTACGCCGCCTCCAAGGGCGGGATCTACATGCTCATGCGTAGCCTGGCCCAGGAAGTGTCGGCCGAGGGCATCCGCATCAACAGCATCGCCCCAGGCGCCATCGCCACCGCCATCAACGAGGACGTTACCGGCGACAAGACCAAGGCCCGCGAGCTGCTCAAGCTGATACCCTACAAGCGCGTCGGCCATGTGGAAGACATCGGCAACGCAGCGGTCTTCCTCGCCAGCGACCTGGCCGACTACATCGTCGGGACCACCCTCTTCGTCGACGGCGGCATGTGTCTCTATCCGGGGTTCGAAGACAATGGCTGATTCGACCTCGGTGCACGCCCGCCGCAGCATCGGCGCCCACGGTGTCATCGGTGACCTGCGCACCTGCGCCCTGGTCGCCACCGACGGCACCATCGATCACTTCTGCTGGCCGAACCTGGACAGCCCTTCGGTGTTCGCCGCCCTGCTGGATTCGGAAAAGGCTGGTTATTTCAGCCTGGCACCAGTCTGGGACGACGCCCGTGAGCAGCAGCTCTACCTGCCGGACACCAACATCCTGCAGACCCGCTGGCTGTCGGCGGCGGGCGTCGCCGAGGTCACCGACCTGATGCCGGTATGCAGCAGCGAGGACACCAAGCCCCGTATCGTCCGCCGGGTGCAGATGGTCGCCGGGAGTGGTCGTATCCGGCTGCACTGTGCCCCGGCCCACGACTACGCCCGGGCCACCACCCGCGCCCGGCGGCTGGACGACGGCGCCCTGTTCGAAGCCGAGGGCCAGCCCAGCCTGCGCCTGGCCTCGCCGGTCCCCCTGGAGGTGGAAGGCAACGCCGCCTACGCCGAATTCGACCTGCAGCAGGGCGACACCCTGGACTTCGTCTTCGGCTGCGCCGAGGACGAGCACGTGACGGCTGGCGACAGCGATCTCTGCTTCCAGGAGACCCTGGCCTACTGGACCCGCTGGACCGCCCAGAGCCACTACCAGGGCCGCTGGCGCGAGATGGTCACCCGCTCCGCCCTGGCGCTGAAGCTGCTGACCTCCTGCAAGCACGGTTCCATCGCCGCGGCCGCGACCTTCAGCCTGCCCGAAGCCTTAGGCGGGGAGCGCAACTGGGACTATCGCGCCTCCTGGATCCGCGATTCCTCCTTCACCGTCTACGCCTTCATGCGCCTGGGCTATACCGCCGAAGCCAAGGACTTCATCCACTGGGTCGGCCGGTGCATGAAGAATAGCCATAACGAGCCGGAGCGCCTGCAGATCATGTATCGCCTCGACGGCGGCCTGGATCTGCCCGAGGAGACCCTCGACCATCTCGCCGGCTATGCCGACTCCAGTCCGGTACGGATCGGCAACGAGGCCTACAAGCAGACCCAGCTGGACATCTACGGCGAGCTGATGGACGCCGTCTACCTGTCCAACAAGTATGGCGAAGCCATCTCCCACGAGGGTTGGCGCCACGTGGTGCGGATGATCGACCACGTCTGCGAGGTCTGGGACACCCCGGATGCCGGCATCTGGGAAATGCGCGGCGAGCCCGAGCACTTCCTGCACTCGCGGCTGATGTGCTGGGTGGCCATCGACCGGGCGCTGCGCCTGGCGGTCAAGCGTTCGCTGCCGATGCCCTATGAGCGCTGGTACGCGGCGCGCTCGGCCATCCAGGAGGACATCTGGGACAACTTCTGGAACCCCGAACTGGGTCACTTCACCGCTACCCGCCAGGGCAAGAGCCTGGATGCGGCCATGCTGCTGATGCCGCTGGTGCGCTTCGTCAGCGCCACCGACCCCCAGTGGCTGGCGACCCTCGACGCCATCAAGGAGCACCTGACCTACGACGGCATGATCCGCCGCTATGATCCCGCGGACACCCCGGCGGACAACCTCGGCGGTGAAGAAGGCGCCTTCGTCGCCTGCTCCTTCTGGTACGTCGAATGCCTGGCCCGCGCCGGGCGGGTGGACGAGGCGCACCTGGAGTTCGAGAAACTGCTCGGCTACGCCAACCCCCTGGGGCTCTATGCGGAAGAACTGGACAAGCGCGGCTACCCCCTGGGCAACGTGCCCCAGGCGCTCTCGCACCTGGCGCTGATCAGCGCGGCCTTCTTCCTGGACCGCCGCCTCAGTGGCAAGGATCCGCAGTGGCAGCCGTAACCTGACCCGCATCGCGGCCGTGGCGGACCGGCGATGCGGCCGCCCCAACGGATGACGACCCGACAGCCAATCGTGATCCTGCCCAGATGGATCCAGATGGATAAAGCCGAACATCTGCTCGAACCGCCCCCTCTCCGCCGCGCCGATCGGCGTCGTAGCGTGGGAAACGGCATGGCCT
>CAUQPA010000123.1:0-9195 GCA_963519325.1 uncultured Pseudomonas sp.
GCAGGCCATGTTGGGCTTCGACGATAGAGCCGTCTCAACCCAACCTACGGCGGCAGGTAGTCCCGTAGCCTGGAAAACCGCGTAGCGTTTTCCACGGAGGTGGAACAGGCGAGACCAGGCGGATGACGCAGAACCGTCATCCACCCGATGCAGGCCTACTCCGCCAGGCGCCAGGTGGTGCCGCCCTTGCCGTCTTCCAGCACCACGCCCAGGGCGGTGAGCTGGTCACGGATACGGTCGGACTCCGCCCAGTTCTTCTCCGCACGCGCGGTCAGCCGGGCCTGGATCAGCGCCTCGACCTCGGCCGCGTCCACCCGGCCCGTCGCATCGGCGCGCAGGAAGGCTTCCGGCTCCAGTTGCAGCACGCCCAGCACCTCGCCCAGCTCGCGCAGACGCCCGGCCAGGCCGGCGGCCGCGGCGGGATCGCTGTCGCGCAGGCGATTGACCTCGCGGGCCAGCTCGAACAGCACGCCACAGGCACCGGCGGTGTTGAAGTCGTCGTCCATGCACTGGGCGAAGCGCTCGGCGTAGCTTTCGCCACCTTGGGCCGGTGCCTGGGGCAGGCCCTTGAGCGAGTGGTAGAAGCGCTCCAGGGCACCCTTGGCTTCGCGCAGGTTGTCTTCCGAATAGTTGATCGGGCTGCGGTAGTGGCTGGCGATCAGCAGATAGCGCACCACCTCCGGGTGGTACTTCTCCAGCACCTCGCGCAGGGTGAAGAAGTTGCCCAGGGACTTGGACATTTTCTCACCGTTGATGGTGATCATCCCGCAATGCAGCCAGGCGTTGGCGTAGGTCTTGCCGGTGGCCGCCTCGCTCTGGGCGATCTCGTTCTCGTGGTGCGGGAATTCCAGGTCGTTGCCGCCGCCGTGGATGTCGAAGGTCTCGCCCAGGCAGCAGGTGGACATCACCGAGCACTCGATGTGCCAGCCCGGCCGCCCCTCGCCCCAGGGCGACGGCCAGCTCGGCTCGCCCGGCTTGGCGCCTTTCCACAGGACGAAGTCCAGCGGATCTTCCTTGGCCTCGCCCGGCTCGATGCGGGCACCGATGCGCAGGTCCTCGATCCGCCGCCGCGACAGCTTGCCGTAGCCGGCGAACCGGTTGACTCGGTAGTAGACGTCGCCATTGCCCGGGGCATAGGCGTAGCCCTTGTCGATCAGGGTCTGGATCATGGCGTGCATGCCGCCGATATGGTCGGTGGCGCGCGGCTCCTGGTCGGGCTTGCGGATATTCAGCCGCGCCTCGTCCTCGTGCATGGCGTCGATCATCCGGCCCACCAGGTCGGTGAAGGGCTCACCGTTGGCATTGGCGCGGTTGATGATCTTGTCGTCGATGTCGGTGATGTTGCGCACGTAGGTGAGGTCGTAGCCGCTATGGCGCAACCAGCGGGTGATGACGTCGAAGGCCACCATGCTGCGACCGTGGCCCAGGTGGCAATAGTCGTAGACGGTCATGCCGCAGACGTACATCCGTACCTGGCCCGGCACCAGCGGTTTAAAGGCTTCCTTGGTCTTGGTCAGGGTGTTGTAGAGGTGCAGCGCCATCATTGCCCCCAGGAGTCGCGCAGGGTCACGGTGCGGTTGAATACCGGCTTGCCGGGCGCCGAATCCTTGAGATCGACGCAGAAGTAGCCTTCGCGCTCGAACTGGAAGCGGTCTTCCGGCTGGGCCTGAGCCAGCGACGGCTCGGCGCGGCAGCCCTGGAGCACCACCAGGGACTCGGGATTGATGTTGTCGAGGAAGCTGCCGCCCTCTTCGCTCTTCTCCGGCTGCGGCGAACGGAACAGGCGATCGTAGAGGCGCACCTCGCATTCCACGCTGCCTTCGGCCGGCACCCAGTGGATCACGCCCTTGACCTTGCGACCCTCGGGGTTCTTGCCCAGGGTGTCCGGGTCGTAGCTGCAGCGCAGTTCGACGACGTTACCGTCGGCATCCTTGATCGCCTCGTCGGCGCGGATCACGTAGCTGCCGCGCAGGCGCACCTCGCCACCCGGCTCCAGGCGCTTGTAGCCCTTGGGCGGATTCTCTTCGTAGTCACCCTGGTCGATGTACAGCTCGCGGGTGAAGGGCAGCTGCCGCACGCCCAGGTCCTGCTTGGGATGCCGCGCCAGCTCCAGGTTTTCCACCTGACCCTCGGGGTAGTTGGTGATCACCACCTTGAGCGGCTTGAGCACGCACATGGCGCGCGGGGCATTCTGGTCCAGGTCCTCGCGGATGGCGAATTCCAGCATGGCCACGTCGACCACGCCGTTGGAGCGGGTCACGCCGATCATCTCGCAGAAATTGCGGATGGCGGCCGGGGTGTAACCGCGACGGCGATAGCCCGATAGGGTCGACATGCGCGGATCGTCCCAGCCGTTCACGTGGTTTTCATCCACCAGCTGCTTGAGCTTGCGCTTGCTGGTGACGGTGTAGTTCAGGTTGAGGCGGGCGAATTCGTACTGGCGCGGCTGGGCCGGCACCGGCAGCTGGGCCAGGAACCATTCGTACAGCGGCCGATGATCCTCGAACTCCAGGGTGCAGATGGAGTGGGTCACGCCCTCGATGGCATCGGATTGGCCATGGGTGAAGTCGTAGCTCGGGTAGATGCACCAGGCATCACCGGTCTGGTGGTGATGGGCGTGACGGATGCGATAGAGGATGGGATCGCGCAGGTTCATGTTGGGCGAGGCCATGTCGATCTTGGCGCGCAGCACCTTCTCGCCATCCTTGAATTCGCCGGCCTTCATGCGGGCGAAGAGGTCGAGGTTCTCGGCCACCGAGCGGTCGCGGAAGGGGCTGTTGCGACCCGGCTCGGTGAGGCTGCCACGGTATTCGCGGGCCTGCTCGGGGGTCAGGTCGCAGACGTAGGCCAGACCCTGCTCGATCAGGTGGACGGCCCAGGCATAGAGCTGGTCGAAGTAGCCGGAGGCGTAGCGCACCTCGCCGGCCCAGTCGAAGCCCAGCCAGTGCACGTCGCTCTTGATGGCGTCGATGTACTCCTGGTCTTCCTTGGCCGGATTGGTGTCGTCGAAGCGCAGATGGCAGTCGCCGCCGAATTCCTTGGCCAGGCCAAAGTTGACGCAGATCGACTTGGCGTGGCCGATGTGCAGGTAGCCGTTGGGCTCCGGGGGGAAACGAGTGACGATCTTGGCCTGCTTGCCGGCGTCCAGGTCGGCCTGGACGATCTGCCGCAGGAAATGCGCGGGGGCGGCTTTGGCGGCGGTGGACGAGTCGGAAGTCGGCTTGCTCATGGGATCCTTAACTGGGCAGACGCACGGCCAGGGTAGGCCGGGCAAAGGTAAACCCGTATCATAGCCCAACCCGTCAAGTCCCGGCGAAACCCATGTGGCTTCACCGGGTCTGGATGCTGTCCCCCTTAGCTACGGATTCGCTGCCATGATCAAGCTGCACACCAACCACGGCGTCATCACCCTGGAACTCTTCGAGGACAAGGCGCCGGAAACCGCGGCCAACTTCAAGGAATACGTCAAGAGCGGTCACTACGACGGCACCATCTTCCACCGTGTGATCAGCAACTTCATGGTCCAGGGCGGTGGTTTCGAGCCGGGCATGAAGCAGAAGCCGACCCGCGCGCCGATCAAGAACGAAGCCAACAATGGCGTTTCCAACGCCATCGGTACCGTCGCCATGGCCCGCACCATGGACCCGCACTCCGCCTCGGCGCAATTCTTCATCAACGTGTCCGACAACACCTTCCTCAACCACACCGCGCCCACCAGCCAGGGCTGGGGCTATGCGGTGTTCGGCAAGGTGGTCGAAGGCATGGACGTGGTCAACGCCATCAAGGGCGTCGCCACCACCAGCAAGGCCGGCCACCAGGACGTGCCGAGCGAAGACGTGATCATCGAGAAGGCCGAGATCGTCGAGTGATCCTACTGGTCTCCGACCTGCATCTCGAACCGCAACGCCCGGACATCGTCCGGGCGTTTTTGCATCTTCTCGAGACGCGGGCCCGCGGTGCCGAGGCGCTCTATATTCTCGGCGACCTGTTCGAAGCCTGGATCGGCGACGATGCCATGGGCGCCTTCGAGATCGAGATCGCCAGCGCCCTGCGCCGCCTGGCCGACAGCGGCACGGCGATCTACTTGATGCACGGCAATCGCGACTTCCTCATCGGCAAGGGCTTCTGCCGCCAGGCGGGCTGCCGACTGCTGGCGGAGCGGCATATCGCCGACTTCCAGGGGCGCCGCGTGCTGCTCATGCACGGCGACACCCTCTGCACCCGTGACGAGGGCTACCAGAAGCTGCGCCGCATCCTGCGCAACCCCCTCACCCTCTTCATCCTGCGCCACCTGCCACTGGCCACCCGCCAGAAGCTGGCACGCAAGCTGCGCAGCGAAAGCCGCCAGCAGACCCAGGCCAAGGCCCTGGAGATCACCGACGTGACCGAGGCGGAGGTGGAACGGGAAATGCGCGCCGCCCGGGTGACGACCCTGATCCATGGCCATACCCACCGACCTGCCCGCCATGAGCTGCGGCTGGATGGCCAGCCGGCCGAGCGTATCGTACTCGGTGACTGGGACCACCGTGGCTGGGTACTGGAAGCCAGCGCCGCCGGCCTTAGCCAGGTGGACTTCGCCCTCGACGAACGGTAAGCGGACGTCCAGCCGAAGTCCGCCCGGCGAACCCAAGGCCTTGGCGAGCAAGGATTTTTCACGGGCGACGGAAAGGCGACCGGACGCCCCTGCGACCGATCGTCACATGCCTGCTACAGAAATCCACCCAGGCGACCGATGACGAGGGTGTAAGGAGATGTAACCCTCTCGCGGAGACCACCCATGCAACTCGACACCCTCTTTGCCCAACTGCACAACCTGCCCAACGTTCCCGAAGTGGCGCAGGCGCTGATCCAGCAATTCGACGACCCCAACACCAGCATCGAAACCCTGTCGCGCACCGTGGCCCGGGATCCGGTCATCGCCGCCAAGGTCCTGCGCCTGGCCAACTCGGCACGCTTTCGTGGTGCCCGCGAATCCACCAGCATCGAAGACGCCGCCCTGCGCCTGGGCTTCAACACCCTGCGCACCCTGGTCCTGGCCTCGGCCTTCGCCAGCGGCTTCAAGGCCGCGCCCGGCTTCGACCTGCAGGCCTTCTGGTACAACAGCTTCCTGGTCGCCAGCCTGTGCAAGCCGCTGGCCAAGCAGGCCGGCCTGGACCAGGAAACCGCCTTCACCTGCGGCATGCTCCACGACATCGGCGAATTGCTGATCCAGAGCGGCGCCCCAGAACTGGCACCGAGCCTGGCCGGGCGTGCCACCGCCAGCAGCCATCGCGCCGCCGACGAAACCCTGCAACTGGGCTTCGGCTATCCGGAAGTGGGCGCCGAACTGGCCCGCCGCTGGCAACTGCCCCAGGTGCTGCGCGACGCCATCGCCTTCCAGGCCCGCCCGCTACAGGCGCCCGAGGACGGTCGCTATGCCTTGATCGTGGCCCAGGCGGTCGCCGTGGCCGAAGTACTGCTGGAAAACGCCGGAGACAGCAAGGTGCTGGACCTGAGCGGGCCGCTGTTCGCCAGCATCGATCTCGAGCAGCTGACGTCGGTACTGCCCAATGCCCGGGACACGGCAGCGACCTTCAGCCAGGCCGCCTGAGCGCCGCCAAACGGCGGGCAAGAAAAAACCCCTGGAGCTAGGCTCTCAGGGGTTCTCTCAGATCTGGCGGTGAGGGAGGGATTCGAACCCTCGATAAGATTTCTCCTATACACACTTTCCAGGCGTGCTCCTTCAACCGCTCGGACACCTCACCAGATTTGCTCGGCATCTGCGTCTGCATCACCGAGGCGCGCAACTATAGGCAAAGGCGTTTTCGATGGCAAGCTTTTTCTTCAATCGATTCATACATTTGCACGAAGACCTTGGCCAAGGCGCCGCCAGCCGGTGTTCACGGGATGACCGGTCGGTCGCCGGATTCCCCGCGCTGACCCGCGGGACGTCCGACCAACGGTAGCGTCGCAGGCGAAATACTAATCGACTGAAAGCAAAGGAAAAATCAGGCGGAGCGACACTTCTGATAACCACTTGGTCAGTCGGCGCCACAAAACTGAAATTTATGTTCTATAGCTACTGGATAGTGCTCAAGCCTGCGGGTATCACTAGCTACAGGCCACGGTCGCGCGCGTGCATCCCGCCCAAGACGTAAAGGCTTCAAACAGCTAACAATAAAGGCCCCGAGTCATGTTCAAGAATCCCGTCCCCAAGTGGCGCCAGGCGAGCTTCGTGCTCATTGTCACCACCGTAGTACTGGTCATCCCCAACCTGTCCCGCTTCTTCGGCTGAGCCTAGCGCCAGTAATCGGCAGGGGGTGCCGGCAAGGCCCCGAGCAGGTCACGCAGCCCCTCCCCCCAGCCGCGCCGCAGGTTCTGGAAGTATTCGTCCTGCTCATCGATGCGGTGGCTGCGCACCTGGTCGAGGCGATCTCGGGGATAGACCACCAGATCCAGGGGCAAGCCGACGGACAGGTTGCTGCGGATCGTCGAATCGAAGGACAGTAACGCGCAGCGCAGGGCCTCCTCGAGCGGCGTATCGAAGGTCAGGGCGCGATCGAGGATGGGCTTGCCGTACTTGCTCTCGCCGATCTGGAAGAACGGCGTGTCCTCGGTGGCGCTGATGAAGTTGCCATGCGGATAGAGGTTGAACAGCTCCGGCTCGGCGCCCTTGATCTGGCCGCCCAGGAGAAAGGAACAGCTCAGGTCGAGGCCGTGGCCGTTGGGCGCATCCTCGGCATCGCGCTGCATGACTTCCCGCAGGGTCTGGCCGAGCAGCCGGGCGGCGTCGTTGAGGGTCGGTACCCCGTGCAGGTTCTCCCCTTCGCTGTCCAGCCGCTGCCGCAGCAGGCTGATGACCGCCTGGGAGGTCGCCAGGTTGCCCGCCGACTGGATGGCGATCAGGCGTTCACCCGGCACCCTGAACAGGTGCAGCTTGCGGAAGATGGCGATGTTGTCGACCCCGGCGTTGGTGCGGGAGTCGGCGACGAACACCAGGCCGTCGTGCAGCTTCATGGCGACGCAGTAGGTCATGCGAACCTCGGGTGATGAATCGGACGTGGCCGCGACGACTGACCGCGGCCGGCAGGGACGCAAAAAGAAAAGACGGCCACTGGCCGCCTCTCCCTCCGCTTCCGGCTTCACTCATTGTTGCTGTTGCTGGACCTGCTGCAAAGGCTCGACCAGCACCTTGGCCTCCATCTGCTCCACTCCGCCCCCGCGACGCATGCCGCGTACCGGGCAGGCATCGAGGTAGTCGAGGCCGATCGCCAGGCGCAGGTGGCGTTCCGGCCGGGCCAGGCGGTTGGTCACGTCGTAGCTGTACCAGGCGCCGTCGTGCCAGGCTTCGGCCCAGGCATGGCTGGACAGGTGCGCGCTGTCGTCGGTACACAGATAGCCGGACACGTAGCGGGCCGGAATTCCCAGGCTGCGGGCGCACGCCAGGAAGGCATGGGCATGATCCTGGCAGACCCCGGCACCCTTGGCGAAGGCCTGGGCGGCGTTGCCGTCGACCTCGGTGGATCCGGGGATATAGGCCATCCGCTCGTGCAGGCGCTCCATGAGCTGGATCAGCGTGGCCCGGTCCCGCCGACCGTCGCAGACATCGCGGGCGAAGTCCGCCAGGGCCGCGTCGGCCTCGGTCAGCCGGGTCTGGCGCAGGAAGGGAAAGGCCGAGGCCTGGCAGGGCTCGGCCTCGAAGTCCTCGTCGATCTCCACCTGGCCGCTGGCGGTGATGGTGATGGCGTCATGCGGGGTGTCCAGGGTCAGGACATGCAGGATGTTGCCGAAGGGATCGCGCTGGGCACGCGCCGGTCGCGGCAGCGACAGGTCCCAGTCCAGGATCGTCTGGCGGGCGTCGCCCTGGGGAGTGAGCCGCAGGTACTGGATGCTGGCCCGGACCTGGTCGGCGTAGCGATACAGGGTTTCATGATGGATGGCGAGTCTCATACGGTCTCCAGGTACGCGGTATTGATGGCACTGCCGAGCTGGCGGATATGGACGATGAAATCGCCGATCCAGGGATGCAGGCCTTCGCCCAGCACCTCGTCGATGCTGGTATAGCGCAGCCGGGCTTCGAGGCCGGCCGCCAGGCGCTTGGCCTCGCGACCGTTCTCGCCCGGCAGGCCGGCCAGCACCCGGTGCAATTCGATCACGCAGGACAGTAGCGAGCGCGGCAGGTCTTCCTTGAGCAACAGCAATTCGGCGCCGTTGCGCACGTTCAAGGCATCGCGATAGAGCTCGGTGTAGGCCTCGAAGGCACTCAGGGCGCGCAGCAGGGCACTCCACTGGTAGAAGCCGCGCGCGGAGGAATCGCTGATGGCCTCGGCCTCTTCCTCACCCAGCACCTGGTAGCGGGCATCCAGCATGCGCAGGGTGTTGTCGGCGCGCTCGACGAAGGTGCCCAGGCGGATGAAGCGGTAGGCGTCGTTCCTCATGATGGTGCCGACGGTGGCCCCGCGGAACAGGTGGGACCTTTCCTTGACCCATTCGCAGAAGCGGCTGATGCCGAAGCGAATCAGCCCGGTCACGGCGATCTCGCGCATCTCCAGCCAGGTGGAGTTGACGTTTTCCCACATGTCGGCGGTGATGCGCCCCCGCACGGCGTGGGCGTTGGAGCGGGCGGCCTGCAGGCAGCAATAAATGCTGCCGGGGTTGCGCTCGTCCAGGGCGAAGAAATGCAGCAGGCGCTCGGGATGCAGGGCGCCGTGCTGCTCACGGTAATCGTCCAGGGTGCCGGTGATGAGCAGGGGCATGGCCAGCTCATCCAGCCCACCGCCCTGCCCGCTTTGCGGCATCATCGACAGCGAATAGCTGACGTCCAGCATCCGCGCGAGGTTTTCGGCGCGCTCCAGGTTGCGGGACATCCAGTACAGATCGGCAGCGGTACGACTCAACATGGTGGGGTCGCCTTTCAAAAGTCCTTGCGGGGCCGCCGGGGCGGCCGCTGTGTCGTGGCGCTCTAGTCCTGGACCACCCAGGTGTCCTTGGTGCCGCCGCCCTGGGACGAGTTGACCACCAGCGAGCCTTCGCGCAGGGCGACCCGGGTCAGGCCGCCGGGCACCAGGCGCGTCTTGCGGCCGGACAGCACGAAGGGTCGCAGGTCGATGTGCCGGGGCGCGATGCCATTCTCGACGAAGGTCGGGCAGGTGGACAGCGACAGCGTCGGCTGGGCGATGTAGGCGCTGGGATTGGCCTTGAGCCGCGCGCGGAAGG
>CAUQPA010000124.1:0-9129 GCA_963519325.1 uncultured Pseudomonas sp.
CCAGCTGGCGAGCCGCCTCTTCCTCCTGTGTGCCCTGTTCCTGCTTCAGCGGGATCAGTTCGCGGGCCTCGTTGGGGAAGGTGACGAAGTTTGTCGCCAGCACGATGCCGGGTACGGCGAAGACGATCTGCACGTCGACGCTCTGCAGGTAGGGGCCCAGCAGGCCCTGGGCGCCGAACAGCAGCACATAGATGAGACCGGCGATCACCGGCGAGACCGAGAACGGCAGGTCGATCAGGGTGATCAGCAGGCTCTTGCCGGTGAACTCGAACTTGGTCACGCACCAGGCCGCGGCCAGGCCGAACGCCAGGTTCAATGGCACCGAGATGGCGGTGGCGAACAGCGTCAGCTTGAGCGCCGAGATCGCATCCGGTTCGCTGATGGCGTCCCAGAAGGCGCCGATGCCATTGGCCAGGCCCTGGCTCAGCACCATGTACAGCGGCAGCACCAGGATCAGCAGGAACACCAGCCAGGCGCTGGCGATCAGGGCGATGGCCACCGGCGTGCGGCGCGCACTGGCCCGCGCATCGGCTTTGGTCGAAGTCATGAGGCTCATGCGGACGTCCTTAAATGTTGGGCTGGATGCGGCGCTGCAGGAGGTTGATCAGCAGCAGCATGACGAAGGACACCAGCAGCATGAACACGCCGATGCCGGTGGCACCGGTGTAGTCGTACTGGTCCAGCTTGGAGACGATGAGCAGCGGCAGGATCTCGGTCTTGAACGGGATGTTGCCGGCGATGAACACCACCGAGCCGTATTCCCCCACGCCACGGGCGAAGGCCAGGGCGAAACCGGTCAGCCAGGCCGGCAGCAGGGTCGGCACCAGCACGTAGCGGAACACCTGCCAGGGCCGCGCGCCCAGGCAGGTGGCGGCTTCCTCGATCTCCTTGGGGATGTCCGCCAGCACCGGCTGCAGGGTGCGCACCACGAAGGGCAGGGTGACGAAGATCAGCGCCAGGGTGATGCCGAGGGGGGTATAGGCGATCTTGAAGGGAAACAGTGAGCCGATCAGCCCGTTGGGCGCATAGAGGGCGGTCAGGGCGATGCCGGCCACCGCGGTGGGCAAGGCGAAGGGCAGGTCGACCATGGCGTCGATCAGCTTGCGTCCGGGAAACTCGTAGCGCACCAGCACCCAGGCCAGCAGGGTGCCGAGGATGCCGTTGACGAGGGCGGCGAGCAGGGCGGTGCCGAAGGAGAGTTGCAGGGCGGCCTGCACCTGGCGGCCGGTGATCAGCGACCAGAACTGGCCGAGGCTCAACTGGCTGGCATGGAGGAACATGGCGCCCAGCGGGATCAGCACGATCAGCGCCAGGTAGGTCAGGGAGAATCCCAGGGTCAACCCGAAGCCGGGTATGACCGGGGAGAGACGGCGAGACATGGGGCGTCCTTCTGCAAGGCGCCCCGGCGATGCATTCGCCAGGGCGCAGAGGGGGGAACGATACCTGTTCCGGGCCGGTCAGCGTGAGCCGTCCCGGCCAGAGGCTTACTTGTTGATGTCGGCGAAGATCTTGTCGAACACGCCGCCGTCGGCGAAGTACTTCGGCTGGGCATCCTTCCAGCCACCGAATTCCTGGTCGATGGTCACCAGCTTGACCGGCTTGAACTGATCCTTGAATTCCGCCGCCACCTTGGCGTCGCGCGGACGATAGAAGTTCTGCGCGGCGATGCGCTGGCCCTCGGGGCTGTAGAGGTACTGCAGGTAGGCCTCGGCCTGCTTGCGGGTACCCTTCTTGTCGACCACCTTGTCCACCACGGCCACCGGCGGCTCGGCGAGGATCGACAGCGACGGGGTGACGATCTCCAGCTGGTCGCCGCCTTCTTCCTTGAGCGACAGGTAGGCCTCGTTCTCCCAGGCGATCAGCACATCACCCAGCTGGCGCTGCACGAAGCTGATGGTGGCGCCGCGGGCGCCGGTGTCCAGTACCGGGGCGTGGCGATAGAGTTCGGTGACGAACTTGAGCGCCTCGGCATCGCTGCCGTACTTGGCCTTGGCATAGGCCCAGGCGGCGAGGAAGTTCCAGCGCGCGCCACCGGAGGTCTTGGGATTGGGGGTGATGACCTGGACGTCCTTCTTCACCAGGTCGTCCCAGTCCTTGATGCCCTTGGGATTGCCCTTGCGCACCAGGAAGACGATGGTCGAGGTGTAGGGCGTGCTGTTGTCCGCCAGGCGCTTCTGCCAGTTGGGATCGACCAGCTGCTGGTGCAGGTTGAGGGCGTCGATGTCGCCGGACAGCGCCAGGGTCACCACGTCGGCCTGCAGGCCGTCGATCACCGAGCGCGCCTGCTTGCCGGAGCCGCCATGGGAATTCTTGATGGTCACGTCTTCGCCGGTTTCGCTCTTCCAGTGCTTGGCGAAGGCGGCGTTGTACTGCTGGTAGAGCTCACGGGTCGGATCGTATGACACGTTGAGCAGTTCGACGGCGTGGACCGAGCTGGCGAACAGGGCACTGGCCAGGGCGGCCAGGGCGAAACGGCGAATGGACATGGAACGCTCCTTGAAGTGAGAAAGCCGGACACCGTCTGGCGGGCGCCTTGCCCGCTCGTCCGCTGACCTCGGCGACCTAGTGCTTGGCCGGATTGCCGCTTTGCGGCCGGAATTTTTCCTTGCGCTCGATCTGCACCACCTGGCCGTTGTGCACGGTGATCTCGATGGCGCCGAATCTCAGCCCGCGCAGGGCTTGCTGGATATCGCGGAGCAGTGCGGTTTCGTCCTGGTTTTCCAGGCTGCGGAACGGAACGGAGCTCATGGGAGGGCGTCCTCGAGTGAGGGGATGGGCGATGAGTTGGCGCCATCTTATGGGGACGACCTTTATTTCTTTAAATTGCTAATAATGCTTTGTTTATTCGCTTTTCGAATTAGCAGTCTGTGAAGGACACGTTGTGTAGCAAAAGGGAGGGGTGGATTTCTCCGCCACCCTGTCAATAATGCGCGAACGCCTGTTCACTGAACTTTCCGTGACAGTTGCACTACACCATCGCGCGCGAGGTCTTCTGCGTCCATGAGCTACAACGGCCTGCTCGACCTGACGGTCTGGCAACTGGTGCTGGTTACCCTGGTGCTCACCCACCTGACCATCGTCAGTGTCACCGTCTACCTGCACCGCTACTCCGCCCACCGCTCGCTGGAGCTGCACCCCGCGCTCAAGCACGCCTTCCGCTTCTGGCTTTGGCTGACCACGGCGATGAACACCCGCGAGTGGACCGCCATCCACCGCAAGCACCACGCCAAGTGCGAAACCTCGGACGATCCCCACAGCCCGGTGCACAAGGGGCTCGGTACCGTGATGCGCAAGGGCGCCGAGCTGTACAAGGCCGAGGCGAACAACGCCGAGACCCTGCGTATCTATGGCAAGAACTGCCCGGACGACTGGATCGAGCGCAAGCTCTATTCCCGTCACCGCAACCTCGGCGTTGGCCTGATGCTGCTGATCGACCTCGCCCTGTTCGGGGCGCTGGGCCTGACCGTCTGGGCCGTCCAGATGATCTGGATTCCCTTCTGGGCCGCCGGGGTGGTCAATGGCCTGGGGCATGCCGTGGGCTATCGCAACTTCGAGTGCCGCGACGCTGCCACCAACCTGGTGCCCTGGGGCATCCTCATCGGTGGCGAAGAGCTGCACAACAACCACCACACCTATCCCAACTCGGCCAAGCTGTCGGTCAAGCGCTGGGAATTCGACATGGGCTGGGCCTGGATCAAGCTGTTCACCTGGCTGCGCCTGGCCAAGGTCAACCGCATCGCGCCCATCGCCCATCGCATCGAAGGCAAGGGCCAGCTGGACATGGATACCGCCATGGCTATCCTCAACAACCGCTTCCAGATCATGGCCCAGTACCGCAAGCAGGTGATCGGCCCGCTGCTGCGCCAGGAGCGCGGCAGTGCCGCGCCCTCCCAGCGCCCGCTGTTCCGGCGTGCCCGCGGCCTGCTGGCGCGTGAGACCAGTCTGCTCAAGGCGCGTCACCAGGTGCGCATCGACGAGCTGCTGGAACACAGCCAGGCCCTGAAGCTGATCTACGAGAAGCGCCTGGCGCTGCAGCAGATCTGGGCCCGCACCAGCGCCAACGGACACGACATGCTGGCAGCGACCCGCCAATGGATTGGCGAGGCCGAAGCCAGTGGTATCCAGTCCCTGCGCGAGTTCGCCGAACAGCTGAAGACCTATTCCCTGCGCCCGGCCGGCGCCGCCTGAGAAAGGCTTCACAAAAGCCCACCGAAGCGGTGGGCTGCATCACGCGGGAATTGAACCAGGCCCCTCCTGGCTGTCTCTAATGCCCTCAGGACCCCGCGTAGGCGCACTTGTATATGGACGAACAACCGCTGCTATCCGCTCTTCCCACCCCGGAAGAGAACCTTCTGGCTCTCCTGCATTCGCGGGCCGAGGCAGATCGCCTGCGTGATCGCGAGCAGCTGTTCAGCGCGCTCCTGGAAAGCGTCAATGCCGTGCTCTGGGCACTCGACTGGCGCACCCGCCAGATCATCTATGTCAGCCCTGCCTACGAACAGATCTTCGGCCGCTCCCAGTCGCTGGTACTGAGCGACTACAGCACCTGGCTCAACAACATCTATCCCGACGATCTCGAATACGCCCAGCGCACCCTGGAGCAGGTGATCGAGCAGGGCGCCATCGAATCGCGCGAATACCGCATCATCCGCGCCGACGGTGAGATCCGCTGGCTCAGCGACAAATGCTTCGTCAGCCAGCGCAGCGAGGCCGGCATGCCGCTGCTGGTGGTCGGCATCGCCGAAGACATCACCGACAAGAAGCGCATGGAGGAAGAACTCCAGCGCCTGGCCACCACCGATGTGCTGACCCGCAGCAGCAACCGCCGCCACTTCTTCGAGAGCGCTCAGCGCGCCTTCGAGTTCGCCCAGAGCGAAGGGGAGCCGCTGGCCTTCCTGTTGCTCGACATCGACGACTTCAAGAAGATCAACGATCGCTTCGGACACCAGATGGGCGATCAAGTGTTACAACGTGTTGCCGAGTGCGGCGCCCAGACCACGCGCCGAGGCGACCTGTTCGGCCGTATCGGTGGCGAGGAATTCGCGCTGTTGCTGCCGGGCTGCGACAGCGACCTGGCGCTGCAGATCGGCGGCCGCCTGCAGCGCGCCGTACGGCAACTCGCCGTACCCACGGCCGACGGTCCGCTGAAGGTCACCATCAGCCAGGGAGCCACCGTCCTGCGCGACGGCGACGAGTCCCTGGATACGCTCTATGTACGGGCCGACGAAGCCATGTACCGGGCCAAGCGCCAGGGCAAGGACCAGATCGTCCAGGGCTAGCGCAGGACTCTTTCAGCCCAGGGTGGGCAGGGCGGTCCTCAGCGCTGCCCCTGCTATTAGTCCTAGTACTCCGCGTAGTCGGCTGCAAAGCATCCTCGCGGCGTGCCGCCGTTCAACCTTCCGCTATCAATCGTTAAGCCAGAGCCAGCTCCCCTGTAGCCCGAGCGGCGTTAGCCATACCTATTGGCAAGACTTTTCGCCCTCCTACTCGGTGCAGTGATCCCTCTCCGGCGCAGACTTCCAGCTGCGAGTGCCGCGCCGGTCCTGGCGCCGCTGACGAGCACTATCCACTAGCCTCGTAGCAAGAAATTACAACTCATTGATATATATGAAAATTCAAAAGAGTTATTAGTGTAAATGGCGCCGAGGCAAGCGCTTAGGGTGCTATCAAAAATGCTGAAAGTGCCGACCTAGAGCGGTAGCGGCTCAAGGTGGTTCGGCGGCGTGGCGTCGAAAGGACGGACCTTTCAGCAGGGCTGGATGACCAAGGTTCCCGCCCGAGACGACCGACCAGCAAGAGGGGAAGACCACAGGGCGGGTTTTCATCCACGTATTGCTAGACGAAATGCTTTTTTGCAATTAGCTTTCGCAACGTGGAAGACGGCGGCAGGGGTCCTGTGCTGGAGGTCGCAACTCAAAAGCCGACCAGGCCCGGGAAATTCTCCAAATTGAAACAAAAGCCCTCTAGCTTTCCCTTCCGCACAGCCCGTCGGGCTCACCACCAGCAGGCGCTGACACCTCTGGTGGCTGCATAACAACGATTCACCCCTGGAGCACACATGGTCAAGAAGCCACTGGTGGTCGCGGTCTCCGCGGCCTGTCTGAACCTGTCCCTCATCGCCGCTTCGCAAGCTGCCGGTTTCATCGAGGACAGCAAAGCCACGCTGAGTCTGCGCAACTTCTACATCAACGCTGACAACCGCAACGGCACTGCCAATCCTTCGACCACCAAAGAATGGGGTCAGGGCTTCCTGCTCAACTACCAGTCCGGCTTCACCCAGGGCACCGTTGGCTTCGGCGTCGATGCTGTCGGCATGGTCGGCATCCACCTGGACGGCGGCGGCCGTGGCGGCAAGAGCACCGGTTCCAATCAGCCGGGCACCATGTTCCCGCGTGAAACCGACGGCAGCTCCGTAGACGAGTTCTCCAGCCTGGGCGCTACCGCCAAGATGAAGATTTCCCAGACCGAACTGCGCTACGGCACCCTGATGCCCAAGCTGCCGGTCGTTTCCTTCAACGACGGTCGTCTGCTGCCGCAGACCTTCCAGGGTGGTCAGATCACCTCCAAGGAGATCAAGGATTTGACCCTGACTGCGGGTCAACTCGAGAAATCCAAAGGGCGTAACTCTACCGACGACATCTCCATGTCGATCTCCGGCTCCAATGCCAGCCTGAGCAACGCCGCCCTGCGTGAAGACAGCAACAAATTCAACTTCATCGGCGGTGATTACAAGGTCACCAAAGACCTGACCTTGCAGTACTACTTCGGTCAGCTGGAAGACTTCTATAACCAGCACTTCCTGGGCTTGACCCACAGTGTCAAGCTGGGTGACGGTACCTTCAAGACCGACCTGCGCTACTTTGATAGCAATAGTCAGGGTGACAACAAGAAGGCTGATACCACCGGCTTGTACGCCTCCAGCGGCTATTACGGTCGTACCAATACTGGTGCCGTTACCCGTGGCGAAGTCGACAACCGTCTGTACAGCGCGCTGTTCACCTACTCCATCCAGGGCCATACCTTCGGCGCTGGTTACCAGGGTAGCAATGGCAACAGCGACTTCCCCTGGCTGAACCAGGGCGACGGTTCGTCCGCTTACATCATCACCGACCTGCAGATCAACAAGTTTGCCCGTTCCGGTGAGGACACCTGGCAGGCTCGCTACTCCTATGACTTCGGTCAGGTGGGTGTTAAGGGTCTGACTGCTGGCATCATCTACCAGTACGGTGACAACATCCGTACTCGTAACGGTGATTACATGGAGTGGGAACGCGACCTGACCCTGAGCTACGTCATTCCGGAAGGCCAGCTGAAAGGTCTGGGCTTCACCTGGCGTAATGCTTCGCTGCGCTCCGACCTGCCGGCAGCCAGCACCCAAGGCGTTCCGGGTCAGCGCGATCAGGACGAAAACCGCTTCATCGTCAGCTACACCCTGCCGCTGCTCTAAGCCGCGTCCAGGTCAAGAAAAAGCCCGTCGCGAGACGGGCTTTTTTTTGGCCGGAGAAAAGGCTCAGCGACCCGTCGGCTGCTGCTGGGTGATGCAGTGGATATTGCCACCGCCCAGGAGGATCTCGCGGCCGGGCACCTGGACCACCTCGTGCTCGGGGAAGCAGGCCTGCAGGGTGCGCAGGGCCTCGGCGTCCTCGGGGACGTCGAAGGTGGGGGCGATGATGGCGCCGTTGACGATCAGGAAGTTGACGTAGGAAGCCGCCAGGCGCTCACCGGCGTGGCGGGGCTGGGTGCCCAGGCAGGCATCCACGTCTCGGCATTCCTCTTCACGAGCGAACAGCGGGCCCGGGGTGACGATGCGGTGGACCTTGAAGGCACGGCCACGGGCATCGGTCTCGCGCTCCAGCACGGCCAGCGCTTCGCGGCAGCGGCTGTAGTTCGGGTCCGTTTCGTCGTCGCACCAGCTCAGCAGCACCTCGCCCGGACGTACGTAGCAGCAGAAGTTGTCGACGTGGCCGTTGGTCTCGTCGTTGTAGAGGCCATGGGGCAGCCAGATCACCTTGTCCACCGCCAGGTAGTCGCTCAGGTAGCGCTCGATCTGCTGACGGTCCAGGTGCGGATTGCGGTTGGCATTGAGCAGGCATTCCTCGGTGGTGATCAGGGTGCCTTCGCCGTCGACATGGATGGAGCCGCCTTCGAGGACGAAGTCCGGCGTGCGGTAGCCCGGTAGG
Source organism: uncultured Pseudomonas sp. (assembly GCA_963519325.1). GTDB lineage: Bacteria > Pseudomonadota > Gammaproteobacteria > Pseudomonadales > Pseudomonadaceae > Chryseomonas. Next base: position 8,181 of record CAUQPA010000124.1, read on the forward strand.
TTCTCGATGGCCAGGATCTTGCCGGCGACCTGGTCATCGCGCTGCCAGGGGAAGTAAAGGCCGCCGTCCAGGCCGCCCCAGGCATTGAAGCTCCAGTCGACGCCGCGCACGCTACCCTGGCCGTCGCTGACGAAGGTCGGACCGGTGTCGCGGCACCAGGCGTCGTCGTTGCTGATCTCCACTACCCGGATGTTGGGGTGCTGCAGGCGCGCGCGGGCGTTTTCGTACTGCTGCGCCGAGGCGCCTATGGTGACCGGCTCGAAGCGGGCGATGGCCTGGGCGACCGCGGTGAAGGCCGCCTGCGCCGGCTTGCCGCCGAGGCGCCAGTTGTCCGGCCGCTCGGGCCAGACCATCCAGATCTGGCGCTGCTCGGCCCATTCGGCGGGCATGTGGAAGCCGTCGGCACGCGGCGTGGTGAGGGTGGTCATGGCGAGGCTCTCCGTCCAGAGTCTTCGGGGCTGAAAGGGAAGGGGGCGGCCGGCGGCCTCGGGCGTGGCGACGCGGGAGGGCTGCGGCAGGTGCTGCATGAGTGATCCGAGAGGCGCAGTCTAACTTCATGGAGCCAGGAGCGTCAGGCGACAAGGCAGCCTTGGGGCGCCCAGGGCTCGGAGGAGACAACGACCGACCGGTGCGGAACCGGTCGGCCCGCCCTGCTTACACGGTATGCAGGTACCAGTTGTACTCGAGGTCGGAGATGGAGTGCTCGAACTCCTCCAGCTCGTGCTCCTTGCAGGCAACGAAGATGTCGATGTACTTGGGATCTATGTACTCCGCCATCACCGAGCTGTCGTCCAGGTAGCGCAGGGCATCGCGCAGGTTGTTCGGCAGGCTCTGCTCGTGCTGCTCGTAGGAGTTGCCCTCGGTGACCGGGCCGGGCTCGATCTGCCGGGTCAGGCCGTGGTGCACGCCGGCGAGAACCCCGGCCAGCAGCAGGTAGGGGTTGGCGTCG
>CAUQPA010000125.1:0-9105 GCA_963519325.1 uncultured Pseudomonas sp.
GGCAAGAAGGGCATCTCCACCTTTCTGGTGCCCACCGACACCCCGGGCTACCAGGTGGTGCGCGTCGAGCACAAACTGGGTCTGCACGCCTCCGACACCTGCCAGATCCAGCTCGATGGGGTGCGGGTACCGGCGAACTACCGGCTGGGCGCCGAAGGCGAGGGTTATCGCATCGCCCTGGCCAATCTGGAGGGTGGGCGTATCGGCATCGCCGCCCAGGCGGTCGGCATGGCCCGCGCCGCCTTCGACTATGCCAAGGGCTACGCTCGCGAGCGGCAGACCTTCGGCAAACCCATCGTCGAACACCAGGCGGTCGCCTTCCGCCTGGCGGACATGGCCACCGAGATCGCCGTGGCGCGGCAGATGGTGCTGCACGCGGCGGCCCTGCGCGATGCCGGGAAGCCGGCGCTGGTGGAGGCCTCCATGGCCAAGCTGTTCGCCTCGGAAATGGCCGAGCGGGTTTGCTCCGCGGCCTTGCAGACTCTGGGTGGCTACGGCTACCTGAACGATTATCCGCTGGAGCGGATCTATCGGGACGCCCGCATCTGCCAGATCTACGAAGGCACCAGCGACATCCAGCGCCTGGTCATCGCTCGGCATTTGGGTGACTAGGCAATGGCTGCCGCCGCGTCGCACGAAGCCATCGATGGCAGCGGCGAGCGCCTGCGGCAGGCCGCCCTGGAATTGTTCAGCCAGGATGGCTACCACGGGGTGAGCCTGCGCCGGTTGGCCAGCGTAGTGGGCCTGCTGCCCGGCTCGCTCTACCACCATTTCGAGGGCAAGCAGGAACTCTTGTTCGAGTTGATCGAGGACTATGAACTGGAGGTGCTGCAACTGTTCAAGGCCGCGGCGGGCCAGCGTCGAGCCCGGCAGGCACCCCGAGCGCTACTCGCAGACTATCTCCTGCTGGTCCAGGCGCAGCGGGCGTCCGCCCAGGTGGCCCATCACGAGTTTCGCCATTTGACTCCCCTGCAGCAGACCCGCATTCGCACGATCAGGCGACAACAGGTCCAGGCCCTGAGCGCCGTGCTCCGTTGCGAGGGGCGTGAGCAAAGCGTTGCGCTGGAAGGCCTGGCGCAACTGTTGCTGGCCCTGCCCCCGGCGCAGGCCGACGACGCCGTGGCCAGTGGTGTCGCCGGGCTGATCGTGGAGCTGGTGCGTCCTTAGGCGATCCCGCCACCGTCAGGCTTTTGCTCCGCTCGCCGCCTTGGCCTGCGTCTGACCTTCGAGCATCTCGACCGCGGCACTCGTGGCGTCGCTGGCGCGGATCGCCAGTTTGCGCACCTCGTCGGCGACCACTGCGAAACCACGTCCGGCGCTACCAGCCCTGGCCGCCTCGATGGCCGCGTTGAGTGCGAGCAGATTGGTTTGATGGGTGATGCCCTGGATGGTACTGACGATGCGAGTCAGGCGTTGCAGGGTGGCCTGGGCCGCCGCGCTCTGCTGCTCGTACTCCTGACGTAACCAGCGTTCCTCTTCCTGGCTCTGGATATCGATGATGGCGCCGACCGTGCGCAACGCGCTGCCGTCCGCACTGCGTTGGCTTTCGCCGCGTCCGCGGAACCAACGATAGTCTCCGCTGCGCAACCGGAGTCGATAGGCGACGTCGAAAGGCGTCCTGCCACTGCGATCGCCGACATGCTCGACGAAGGCCTGCACGGCGCGATCGCTGTCTTCGGGATGCAGATGGGAGAGCCAGCTGTGGAGCACGTCAGGAAATTCCTCCACCGACTCGTAGCCGAGCAAGCGCCGCATCTGCGGGGAAAACCAGATGACATTGGCAGGATTGGCTGGGTCGCCGTCCTTGATGTCGATATCCCAGAGGGCATCCTGGATGCAGTCGCGGGCGATGTCGAAGCGGGTCTTGAGCAGGGCGTGGGCCTGGTCGCGGCTGCGCTGCTCGTGAACGTCCTGCAGTGTGCCCAGGAGCAGCGGTGGCTCCCCCGGGGCGGCAGCGAGGCGTCGACCCTGCAAGGTGAAGCCTCGATAAGCGCCAGCGCCCTCTGCCAGGCGCAGTTCGAAGCTGAATGGGTTCGGTCCCTGAGGGGTGAGCAGGGCTGTGCGGATCTCCGCGCGCTCGTCCGGATGGATCAGCTCCAGCCATGTCGGCAACCGCGTCGGCAAGACACCGAGACCGGGAAGGTCTGCCGACCAGTGCAGCCTTGGCTCATCCTGCCCTTGGTCAGGGGCAGGTAGCCTGAGTTCCCAACAGACACCGTTGGCGGGAGCGACCAGCTGCCAACGTCGCTCGGCCAAGGCCAGCTGCCGCTGCAAAGCCTGGCGTTGAACATCCAGTTGCTCCGTCTGCAGCTGCAGTACCCTGACCTGTTGGACGAGGTCCAACCGCTCGGCAAGTTGCTGGTCGACGGTGGTTTCCAGCCGTTTCAGCCTGGTGTCCGCCGTCGCCAGCGGGGTCGCTCTTGCGCCAGTCTCCAGGGCGTTGATGAGGCCGTCGAGCTGGCGCTTGAAGGTGCGACTGAAGAGGTCCATCGGCAACTCCTTTGCGACCTACCCGGCGCCAACCCTGGCGCCGGGTAGGCAGTCCTTCGTTCAAGCGGTTTGATAGAGGCGGCGTTCGAGCCAGGCATGGCCTTGCAGGCGGGTGGCGCGTTTGGCCAGGGCCAGCACCCCCAGGTCGACCAGGGGTTCGAGCAGGATGACGCTCAGGTAGGCGCCCCCGAAGCTGGTGATGGCGACCAGGTTGCTGCTGGTGAAGCCCTGGCCATAGAGCGCCCAGAAGGCCACCCAGGCGACGATGCCGGCCTGGAAGGCGGTGGACAGTGCCAGCGCCTGGCGGTACGTGAGGGCCACGTAGGGCGTACCGGGGGCGATCAGGCGCTTGGCCAGCGCCGCCGTGGCGAACAGGGGCACCAGCAGGGTAGTGACGTTCATGCCGTACTGCGGCAGGTCGAAGGGGGCGAAGAACAGGCCCTGCAGCAACAGGCCCAAGGCCAGGCCAAGGGCCGCGGGCGCGGCGCCGAACAGCAGGAACAGCGTCGAGCCGAGGATCAGATGCACCTCGGAGACGCCGACCGGGTAATGCGGCAGCACCTCGAAGAAGGCGAACACCAGGGCGGTGGTCGCCAGGCTGCGCGCCAGCAGCGACCCCAGGCCACGTTCGCGTAGCGTCGCTCCCAGCAGTTTCAGGCCGTAGGCGCCGGCACCGGCGGCGGTCAGGTAGCTCAGGCCGATCTTGCCGGCATCCACGAGTCCAGGTTCGATATGCATGACGATCTCCAGGCCGCCTCGGGGCGGCGATAGGGTAGGGGGACTTGAGTGCTAGTGCGCCTGGCTGACGGCTACGGGCGCGCGGCGAGGCGGGTGGTGGTGGTGCCCGGTGGCCGGCGGACAGCTGGCGTGGCTCAGGGCCACCGCCTGGCCGTGGGGCGTGTTGAGATAGGCCTGGCGCCATTCTTCGGTACGCTCGGCGATGGCCGCCGCCGTGGTCAGGCCCAGGCTTTCCACCAGGCGCTCCGTCGCCAGCAACCACTGCCGGTAGTAGGCGTCATTGACGCTTTCGGTGGCGGTAGCCGGTGCTTCCTTTATCACGGCGCTGAAGATCGCCACCCAGTCCTGCCAGGGAAAGAGCCCGTCGCGGTGCAGATGGACCACTAGGGAAAAGGCCTGGGCCTGCCAGGGGCTGTCGAAGGCCGGGCCCTCTGCGCTGGGCGACAGGGGCTGTTCGAGTGCGAGAGTCGTCATACCGCCTCCAGATAGCTGTCCCATAGATCGATGCAGATGGAGTCTGGGCTGTCGCTGCCCCAGAGTTCCCGGGCGCTGAAGCGCACCGCGTAGACCTGCTGCGGCTGTTCGCCCAGCCCATGGGCGACGGTGTCCGGCGTGACGAACAGCCCGTGCACCCGCTCGATGGTGCCGAGCTTGCCGCGGGCATAGCGCGGCAGGCGGGTGTGGCCCGCAGGGTTGAGATTGCGGGTGCGCACCTGATCGCCAAGCTGGAAGCGTCCCGGCTCGCCATGGGTGGTCCGGGCCGAGGCGCCGCCCAGCACCACCGGCTGGACCAGCTCGGGCGTCAGTACCGTGACCGGCTGGGTCGGCGCTGTCGGCTTGGCCTGGCCGTGCAGCTCCTCGGCGCTGATCACGCCCTTTTCCACCAGCAGCGTCTCGAAGGCGTGCAGCCAGTGTTCGTAGTAGCTCGATTCCAGGTATTCGCTGGGTGCCATCCGTTCGATGGCGTGACGGAATTCGTCGACATTGAAATAGCCGCCGACGAACAGCGAAGGAAAGAGCGCGAACACCCGCCGCTCCCATTCGGCATGGAACACCGGCTCGCTGGCGGGCGGGGCCACGGGGCCGAGGCCATGCATGCCGCCGAGATCGTGGATACCGTTCATGGGCAAAGCTCCTCTGCTAGGCGGCCGCGGGCGGCAGCGCCAGCCCGGTGCCGATCATGGAATCGCGGGTGACCAGGGCGGCCAGTTGCTCCTCGCTCCAGCCAGCGGTGCCGTCCGGGCGCTGCGGCAGCACCAGGTAGCGCAGTTCGGCGCTGCTGTCCCAGACGCGGATTTCGCGGTCCGCGGCGATGCTCAGCCCGAATTCGGCCAGCACCCCGCGCGGGTCCATGACGATGCGCGAGCGATAGGGCGCGGACTTGTACCAGGCGGGCGGCAACCCCAGGGTCGGCAAGGGATAGCAGGAGCAGAGGGTGCACACGGTGACGTTGTGCACCGCCGGGGTGTTTTCCACCACCACCATGTCTTCGCCCTGGACGCCGGAAAAGCCCAGCTCGGCGATGGCGGTGGTGGCGTCTTCCAGCAAGCGGCGGCGGTACTCGGGATCGGCCCAGGCCTTGGCCACCACCTGGGCGCCATTGCGCGGGCCGATCCGGTGCTCGTAGGTATCGATCAGGGCATCCATGGCGACCGGATCAATCAGGCCCTTCTCCAGTAGCAGAGATTCCAGCGCCTTGACGCGCAGGGCGATGTCCTCCGGCGGCTCGGTGTGGTCGTGGTTATGGTGGTGATGATGGTCATGGCTCATGCGGCTTCCTCCTCGGTAGAACGGGTCCGTCTCACAGGGTTTGCCAGTCCACGCTGGCCTCGAAGGCCGCGGCGGCCTGGTAGATCGTGCTTTCGGCGTAATGCCGACCCACCAGCATTGCCCCGACCGGCAAGCCGTCCACGGTGCCGCAGGGCAGCGACAGCGCCGGATGACCGGTAATGTCGAGGGGAGCGGTGTTGCCGATCATCTCGAAGGCGCGGGCTACGTACTCGGCCAGGGGGGCGTCCGCGGCCGGCAGCGGCTGGGCGACGATGGGCACGGTGGGCAGCAGCAGCAGGTCGTAGCGCTCCAGCGCCCGGTCATAGCCGGCCCGGGCGCGGCGGGCGATGTTCTGGGCCTTGGCATAGAAGCGCCCGCGATAGCGCTCGAGACCGTACTGGCCGACGAACATGCACAGCTTGAGAGTGGGCGAGAGGTCATCGGCCCGCTCGCGCCAGGCGCTATGGGCATCCAGCAGGCCGACGTCATAGAGACCCTTCCAGTTAAAGCCCATGCCGTTGCCGTGCATCATCTGGGCGGTGAGGCCCTCGCAGCCGATGGGCTGCCAGAGCGCGCCGGCCAGCAGGTGCTCGGGTACCGAGACCTCCTCGACCCGGGCGCCGAGGCCTTCCAGCCGCGCGGCAGCCTCCCGTACCCGGTCCGCCACCCGTGGATCCAGGTTGGCCAGCCCGAAGCCTTCGCTGAGCAGCCCGATGCGCAAGCCCGCCACGCCGCGTTCCAGGGCCTGGGTATAGGGGGCCACCGGCGGCGCGTACTGGCGCGGATCTAAGCCATCGGCGCCGGCGATCACCTCCAGCATCAGGGCGTTGTCAGCCACGTTGGCGGTGATGGGGCCGAGGTGATCCACGGTCGCCTCGATGGGCATGGCCCCGGTATAGGGCACCAGGCCGTGGGTGGGCTTCATGCCATAGGTACCGCAGAAGGCCGAGGGGATACGGACGGAGCCGCCCTGGTCGCCACCGATGGCCATGTCCACCACCCCGGCACCGACCAGGGCGGCGCTGCCGGACGAGGAGCCACCGGCGCTGTAGCCGTGCCGACGGGGATTGTGGACCGGGGCGGGATCCGAGGTATGGCTGCCGCCGGACAGGCAGAAATGTTCGCAGGTGGCCTTGCCCAGGATGGTGGCGCCGGCCTCCAGCAGGCGGGTCACCACGGTGGCGTCATAGCTCGGCACGAAGCCTTCGAGGGTGGTGGAGCCGTTCATCATCGGCACCCCGGCCAGGGCGATGTTGTCCTTGAGCGCCACGGTGCGCCCGGCCAGTTTGCCGCCGTCGGCACCCTGGACTTCGGCCCGGTAGTACCAGGCGTTGAGCGGATTTTCCGCGGCGCCGGGCCGGTGGCCGGCGCCGCGGGCGAAGCGTACCGGCGGGACTTCGTCGGGGAGATCGTCGATCAGGTCGTAGGCGTCGAAACTGGCCTGCATCAGCGCCAGGTAATCCTGCGCCTGGTCGGTGCTCAGCTGCATGTGCAGGCGCCCGGCAAGAGCCTGGAGTTGGGCGGGGGTGGGGCGGGTGATGGCCATGGCGGCGGTCCTATGGTTGCGCCGGTACCTGCCGGCGGCGGGCTGTCGAAGAGGGTTCACAGGCTCCGGCGAGCGGAGCGGTCAGGGTCTGGCGCTAGCCTTTCTTGCCCGACGCCGGCCAGGTGATGCCCACGCTCTGCATGCCCTTGGCCACGTCCATTTCGGGATGGGCCAGGACCACGTCGCGATACGACGGGCTGCCGATGACCGCTGGTTTGAACTTGGTCAGGAAGGCGTTGACCTCTGCGCGGATGTCGGCCGGCACCTTGGCGTCTTCGTAGCAGGCGTCGAGGCATTCGAAGACCGCTTGCCAGTGGACTTCGGTCAGGCCCATGCCGCGGTGGGCGGTCACCATGTCCCGGCCGCGGTACTTGGCCTGGCCGCCCCAGTGCTCGGCCAGGAAGTCGACGAAGTTGATGTGTTCCTTCTGGAACGTCGATTCGGACATGTGACTCCAGATATGGCCGATGGCCGGATGCTCCATGCACTTGCGCAGGATCAGGCCGGCGAAGCTATAGATGGCGTCATAGCCGCCGAGACGTTCGTAGAGTGAAGGCTGTAGTGCGCTGGTCATGGGCTTTCTCCTGAATCGTTACGGTGGGTCGTCTTCTGGTCGCCGCCCGGATTCCCGCGGCTGCATTCACACTAGGGCAGGCCGAGGCGAGCGGGCTTGGCTGGGAAGGACAGGCAGTTGTCCGAGAAGGACTGCAGGTGCCCGCGAGGACCCGCTCGCCGTGCCCTGCGCTCGTCAAAAAACGTGGACGTAGCGCAAGTTCATCCGGAAGTCCTCGCGGAAGCCGTTGTCGACCGCCAGGTCGCGCCCCAGCTGGAGCTGCACCTGGTCGGTGGCGGTGAGAAAGGTCGTGGCGGTGGCGCGGACATTGGTGGTTTTCGTGCGGTCGTCCTGGGCGACCCCCGCGATTCGGTTCTCACCGCCCCAGTTGTGGCCGACGCCGAGCCCGAAGCTGGTGCGCGCATCGAACTGATAGCGGCCCATGAGCTGGACGGCATAGGACGTGTCCTGCTCGCGCCGCACGCCTGAAGAGCCGTAGTCGTCGTTGTCGCCATACCAGATGGCGTCCGCGACCAGATCCATCGCCCACTTGTCATTGAAGTGCCTGACGTAGGCGGCCTGGAGATCGAGCTTCCAGCGGTTCTCGCCCAGGTTGAGCTCGTCGTCGCGGTCATAGCTGCCCGTGGGGGCGTAGAGATAGGGCGTGATGGCGAGGATGTCGCGCGCCGGATTGAGCCGCCAGCGCAGCGGCGCGGCCAAGATGAGGTCACCGGTGCCATTGGCACTGCCCAGGGCCGCGACATCACCGCTGGCGTCGACATGGCCGAAGGGCAACAGCACCTGCGGATCCAGGGTGACGGTATCGCTCAGTCCGAGAACATGGACCAGACGCAGGATGCCAATGTCCGAGGTCAGTTGGGCGTCGGACTGGACCTGGTGACCCTTGGCATAGAGGCGGTCGGTGGTCGCATGCTGGTAATAGAGCACGCCCAGGTTGGTACCGGCCGGGAGCTGTTCGTAGTCGCCGGGTGCCACCTCGAGGGCCTGGGCTTGGTTGGCGAGCAGCAGCGCCAGAGGCGCATAGCGGAGCGTCTTCATGAGGGAAGGTCCTTTTCGAGAGAGGGCTGGCGCCAGGATGGTCTTCAGGCCGATAGGGGACGCGCGTCGCGCAGCATCCCCGTGGCCGGGTGGCAATTGATGTACTCGAACTGCTGGCTGTTGCCGTCCGTGACCGACACCTCGTGGTACAGCCGCAGCTTGGCGAGGCCGCCGATCACCCGAAAGAAGGTGGTGAAGATGCGCAGGTGCGTCGGATGGGACTCCGCCCAGCGCTCCAGCCTGTCCAGCGAGCGCCAGTGGCCGATGTCGTAGGCGATGTCCAGCAGGTTGCCGTCCAAGTCGATGTTGCGGACGAATCTGTTGCTGTAGCAGCCGAGCGGCTGGCCTTCATCGCGCAGGAAATCCATGCCCGCCTGCAGCGGCGGCAGCAATTCGTTGAAGTAGATATCGCGTTCCTCCTGGCCGGCGTCCACCCAGTCCTGGCCGGAGCGGATCAGCGTCAGGTTGTCATGGCCGCGGACCACCACCCGGCCACCCGACTGGGGATCGCCCGAGATCACCTGCAGCTCGGTGTCGGGCTGCAGCCGACTGGTCTGGGAGACCGGAAAGCGATCCCGTGCCGAACCCCAGTAGCCGTGTTCCTGGATATCGCCGCTGATGCCATCCATGAGCGCGCCGACACCTGGCAAATCGTCCGTGAAGGCATACAGCGTCTCGAACTGCTCGGCGCGCGGCGCTATCACCTCGCGGAAATACCCCAGGTCTTCCTGCAGGCGGGCGTCGGCCGCCCACCAGTCGGCGACCTCAGGCGAACGCAGCCAGCGACAGTAGGCGGCGGGATCACGCCAGTAGCCCACCACGATGAAATTGCCGTAGCCCTGGGCATCTTCGTGATAGGTGAGGTCGTGATGGCCGGGGCCGTCGGCGGCCGCGAAGCTGGCCACCAGGGTACGGAGTGCCTGCAAGGCCGCAGCGCGCCGCTCCTGGC
>CAUQPA010000126.1:0-9050 GCA_963519325.1 uncultured Pseudomonas sp.
CACCAGCAGGGCATTGGCCACGCCCACCAGCAGCCCGAGGCCCAGGCCACCGGCAAGCGCCACGGCCAGCGGCAAACCGGCGTTGAGCAAGGCGATGCAACCGAAGGCCGCCAGGTCCAGGGCGATACCCAGCGAGAGGTCGATGCCGCCCGCAGCGATGGCATAGGTCAGCCCCAGGGCCACCAACGCCGGTACCAGGCCGTTGTTCAGCAACAAGCTCAGGAGATTGCCCTGGCTGAGAAAACCGGGCGCGGCCAGGGCGAAGACCAGCACCAGGGTCAGGAACAGCAGGGGCAGCGCCAGGCGCAGGCCCGGGCGGCCGAGAGAGATCGTCGCGCTCATCGGCTACCCTCCTGGCGCAGACTAGCCGCCGCCACCACCAGCAGGATCAGCGTGCCCTGCACGCCGTTGACCAGGAAACTGCTCACCCCGAGCAACTGGAAGCCGTTGCCGAGCATGCCCACCAGCAAGGCCGCCAACAGGGTGCCGCCTACGCTCGGCTGCGAGCGCCAGGAAAACACCGTACCGAGAAAGGCGATGGCCACCACCGGCAGCAGTAACTCACCCGAACCCGGGGTACTGCCGCTGAACCAGGCGACCGACAGCAGCGCCGCGAGACCCGCGCAGCCACCCAACAGCAGGTAGCTGGAAAACACCAGGGTACGTACCGGCAAGCCGGCGGCCCGAGCCGCTTCGGGGTGGTCCCCCACTGCCGCCAGGCGCAGGCCATAGGGCGTGCGCTGCAGCAGGATGGCCAGCACCAGGGCGGTCGCCAGCAGCACCCAACCCGCCGCCGGGATGCCGAGGAAACTGCCCATCCCGAGCAGGTCCAGCCAGGGCGCGCTGGCGGGCAGCACGGTGTTCTCGCTCAGCACCAGCTCCAGGCCGGCCACCACATTGAGACTGGCCAGGGTCGCCAGCAGTGGCGGCAGCCCCAGCAGGGTCACCGCCAGGCCGTTGACCGCCCCGACCAGCAGGCCGCAGGCGAGGGTCAGGCCGATCGCCACCGGCGCGCCGTATCCCGCGTTGACCAGGGTCGCCTGGACCGCCGCGCAGAGGCCGAGATTGGCCGCCAGCGAAAGATCCAGGCCACCGGCCAGGACGTTGCCACCCCCACCGACGATCACCAGGGTAAGGCCCAGCGCCAGGATGCCCGGAATGGCGGCCTGGGCGAGGATGTTGGCGAGATTGCCGGCCCCCAGGAACCCCGGCGCTCGCCAGGCGAACAGCGCGGCGATCACCGCGAAGGCCAGCAGCGCGCCGTGACGCCAGGGGTCCAGCCGCCCCGTCGGGACGGGTGCCGTCAAGGATTCAGGAGACGAGGCCAAGATCCGCCCTCCTCTCCAACTCCGCGACCGGTGCGACCGCGCCGGTCGCCGTGGCCAGCAGCTCCTCGGCGCTCAGCTCCCTGGCCGGACGCGCCGGTAGCAGCCGTCCTCGATGCATCACATGGATGCGGTCGCAGAGATTGAGCAACTCAGGCAGATCCACCGAGAGGATCAGCACCCCGGCGCCCTGCTCCACCAGCCGGGCGATCTGGCGATAGAGTTCGGCCCGCGCGGCGAGATCGATGCCCACGCTGGGTTCGTCCAGCAGATAGAGGCGCGCATCCCGGGCCAGCCATTTGCCCAGGGCGACCTTCTGCTGGTTGCCGCCACTGAGGTGGCGCACCGGCGTCTCCAGGTCCGGGGTACGGATGTCCAGCGCCTCGCGTAGCCGTAGTGCCGCCTGGCGCTCGGCGCCTGGCCGACGGAGACCGAACCAGCTGAAACGCTCCAGGGCGGCCAGGGTGAGATTCTCGGTCACAGTGAGATCCAGGGCCACGCCCTGCTGCCGGCGATTCTCTGGCAACAGGGCCAGCCCCGCCCGCACCGCTGCCCGGGGCTGGGCGAAACGCTGCGGCCGGCCCTCCAGCAGCAATTCGCCCTCCGCCACCGGCAGCAGACCGAACAGGGTCTTCAGCAATTCCTTGGCGCCCGAGCCGACCAGGCCGGCCACGCCCACCACCTCGCCCCGGCGCACCTGCAGATCGACCTCGGCGAAGGCGCCCTGTCGACCGAGCCCGCGGGTCTCCAGCAGCACCTCGCCCGGCACTACCTGCGCCTTGGGATAGGCCTCGCCGAGTTCGCGATTGATCATCCGCCGCGCCATGGCCGCCGCGGGCGTGACGCGGGGTTCGACTTCGGCCACCACCTGGCCACCCCGCAGTACCGTGGCCCTATCGCAGAGGCGTTCGACCTCCTGCAGGTAGTGGGAGACATAGAGCAAGGCCAGGCCTTGATCGCGCAACTCGCGCAGCAGCCCGAGCAGGCGCTCCACCTCGCCATGAGCCAGGGCCACCGTCGGCTCGTCGAGCACCAGCACCCTGGGCGTGCCCAGCAGCGCCCGGCTGATCTGTAGCAGTTGCTGTTCGGCGCTGCTCAATTCCGCCACCCGGGTGCGCGCCCGGCATTGCAGACCGAAGCGCTCGGCCAGTAGCCGTTCCGCTTCGCGCTCCTGGCCGCGGCGATCCAGCAGTAATCCACGGCGCCGTTCCTGACCGAAGAACAGCGCCTCGGCCAGGGTGAAGTTGGGCGGCAGCAACCGCTCCTGGTGGATGATGGACACCCCGCGCTGGGCCAACTCCCGTGGTCCGGCGCCAAGCAGCGACTGGCCCTCAAGGCGCAGGTCGCCGGCATCGGGCGTCACCAGGCCGCCGAGCACCTTGATCAGGGTCGACTTGCCGGCGCCGTTCTCGCCGATCAGGCCGTGGATCTCGCCGGCCCTCAGCGTCAGGTCGACACCGTCCAGCGCCTGGGTCGCCCCGTAGCGCTTGGCGACGCCGCGCAATTCGAGCACCGCCGTGCTCATTGATCACCCCGCAGCGCCGCGACCTGGTCCAGGTTCGCCTGGGTGGTGAGCAGGGTCGGCACATGGGTTTCCTTGGGCAGGTCGCGGGCGCCGGCCAGATAGCGGGCGACGTTCTGCACCGCGGTACGGCCCATCAGCGCCGGTTGCTGGGCGACCACCGCGCCCACCGGGCTGTCGTCGCGCTTGAGCAGTTCCAGCACCTCGGGGGTGCCGTCGACACCATAGGTCTTGATCTCGGTCCGCCCGGCCTCGATCAGCGCCTGGCTGGCGCCGAGCTGGGGAATGTCCCAGGCCGACCAGATGGCGGCGATCTGGCCCTTGGGATACTTGTTGAGCAGCGCCGCGATCTGGCCGCGCGCGTCCTGCACGGTATTGGGGATCACATCGCGCAACTCAGGCTGGATGATCTTCAGCCCCGGATGGGCGTCCAGCACCTTGCGCAACTCGGCGTAGCGGATGGCGCACACGGGAACGCCCTGGAAGCCGTTGAACACCAGGATGTTGCCCTGGCCACCGGTGTCCTTGGCCAGTTGCTCGGCGAGTTCACGACCAGCCGCGGCATTGTCGGAGGTGGTGTTGTTGAGGCTGTATTGGGATGGCGCGTCTATGGTGAACAGCGGGATACCGGCCGCCTTGATGCGTTTCAGCCAGGGATCTATGACGCTCAGGGTGCCCAGGGTCTGGATCACCGCGTCCGGCTTCTGGGTCACCAGGGTCTGCAGCTGGGTCACCAGGTTCTTGTCGTTACGCCCGGCGTCCAGGGTGATGGGGGTGCCACCCAGCCGCTTGACCTCCTCCACCTGGGCCTGGAACGCCTTGAGATCGAAGTAATGGCTGGTGCCGGTCATGCTGATGGCGATGCGCTTGCCGGCCAGCGAAGGGATCTCGTCGGCGGCGGCAAAGGCGGTAGTTGCCAGCAGCGGCAACAGCAACAGGGCGCGGAGCAGTGTGCGAAGAGCCATGGGAATCCTTTCTGTTTTAATCGGTGATCGTCAGGTGGTGCTCGCCGAGCAGGCGCTTGAGGTCGCGGGGTGTCGGGCCGAGCGGACGCTGCACGGCGGTGTCGGACAGCCATTCGCGCTGCAGGTCGGCGGCGAGCTGGCGGGCACTGTCGGCGGCCAGGCGCGCCTGGATCTGCCGCACCGGTCCGTCATCGGCAGCACTGGCACGTTGCAGGGCGCGCGCCGCGGCCAGGCGTACCTGCAGGTCGCCGACCGCGGCGATTACCAGGGGGTCGCGGGCGCGTGATGCCTGGGGCAGCGTCTGGCGCAGCTGCTCGAAAACCTGTTCGGCAAAGGTCAGCTCTGCCTGGGTGGCTAGGGCGAGATCGGTCATGGCATCAGTTCCAGGCGTGACGGGGCGGCTCGACGCCGTTGAGCAGGTAGTTGCCGATGAGGTGGTATTTCCAGCGCACCGGATCGTGCAGCGTATGGGTGCGGGCATTGCGCCAGTGACGGTCATGGCCGAAGCGTTGCGAGACGCTGCGGGTGCCGCCCAGCTCGCACAGGCGATTGGCCGCTGCCAGGGCGATCTCGGTCGAGGCCACCTTGGCCTGCCCCACCACCACCGAAGCCTCGGCGACACTGGCAGCCGATGGCGCCGCCAGGGCCCTATCCACCGCCGTCCCCGCCTCTTCCAGCAGTACCTCGGCCGCGGCCAGGCGCCAGCTCAGGTCACCGATCAGGGCTTGGCTCAACGGATCCTGCCAGCCATGCTCAAGGCCGCTGTCGGTCCAGGGTCGGGCCAGCCGGGCGGCCGCCAGGGTCGCGGCGAAGGCGCCGCGCGCGATACCCACATCCACCGCCGCCTGGATGATCTGGGACACCGGGCCGTCCGCCGTGGGGTGTTCGAAGGCTTTCCAGGCTGGCAGCACCGCGCTGCGCGGCACGCTCACCCCCTTGAGCAACACGCGACCACTGGCGGTGGTGCGCTGGCCGAAGCCGTCCCAGTCATCGATCACCGTCAGCCCGCCGGCGTCGCGGGGCACCAGGGCCAGATGCGCCAACCCCTGTTCGTCCAGCGCCACCGTGGGCACCACATGGGCGAACAGCGCGCCGGTGCAATAGGCCTTCTCGCCATCGATCCAGGCCGTGTCACCGGTGAAGCGAATGCGCGTCTCGAACTGGGTGACGGTCTTGCTGCGCGCCTCGGAAAAGGCATTGCCGAAGCGATAGCCCTGGAGCACCAGCCCCAGGTAATGGCGCTGCTGCTCGGGAGACCCCGTCAGCAACAGGTTGTTGACCACCCCCAGGTGGTTCTGCGGCAACTGTCCCAGCGAGGGGTCGGAGGCGGAGATACGAGCGATGACCTCCGCCACTGTCCCGAAACCTACCCCGGCCCCACCGAATGACTGCGGGACGGTAATGGCCCAGAGACCACTGGCGGAAAATCTATCCAGTTCGGCCCAGGGCAGCCGGCGCTCCTGGTCACGACTGCGCGCCTCCTGAGCGAAATCTTCCGCCAGGGCAGCGGCGGCATCGAGGGCCTCGGTAGCATCGCGCAGGACGACGGCGGGACGTGCCGGAGCAGCGCGGGGAATGGCATTGAGCGAAGGGGCAACGGCCATGCAGGGACTCCCATGAGGAAACCCTGGAGCCAGAGCACGGGCTGTGCCATCTATAAAATCCTAATGAAATCAACTATTTGTTAATATTTCCCTAACTCAAGGAGTTTCTGGTGAAACACTTTGCCGGATAGCTGTTGCGCCACGGACAGCTTCAGCCGGACCAACCATTAGTACAGGCTGGCAGGTTCCTGGAAATCGCCTTTCAGCCGCCCGAACTCAGCATCTCGCTGATCTTGTTGGCCAGCGCCTCGATGGCGAAGGGTTTGGTGATGATCTCCATGTTGGCGGCGAGATAGCCGCTCACGTTGGAGCCTTCCGCATAGCCGGTGACCAGCAACACCTTGAGCCCCGAACGCTGGGTCTGCGCCAGATCGGCCAGCTGCCGGCCGTTCATGCCAGGCAATCCGACATCGGAAATCATCAGGTCGATGCGCTGGCGGCTTTCCAGCAGGGGAATCGCCTCCTGGGCATTCGCCGCTTCGAGGGTCTGATAGCCGAGCTCACCCAGCACCTCGACGATGAGCGAGCGCACCACGGCTTCATCCTCCACCACCAACACCACCTCGCCCCCGCCCAAGGGTGCGGCCTTGCTCTCCTCGACCGCCAGGCTAGCCAGGTCACCGCCATGGCAAGGCATGTACAGCTGCACGCAGGTACCCTTGCCTGGCTCGGAAAGGATACGCACCAGCACCGCTGGCCTGGCGCATGTAGCCATAGACCATGGACAGCCCCAGCCCCGTGCCCTGGCCGATCGGCTTGGTGGTATAGAAGGGCTCGAAGACCTTGGCCAGCACCTCCGCGGTCATGCCCACGCCGGTGTCGGACACGGTGAGCATCACGTAGTCGCCATCCGCGAGCTCCATGGCCGCGCCCTCTTCGGCCGAGAGCTGCACGGCCGCCGTGGCGATGGTGATGGTGCCGCCGTCCGGCATGGCATCGCGGGCATTGATGGCCAGGTTGATCACCGCACTTTCCAACTGGTTGGCATCCATGCGGACCAGCGAGAGGCCGGCGGCCAGCTGGGTGCGGATGACGATGTCTTCCCGGGTGGTGCGGTGCAGCAGATCCTCCAGCGAGGCCACCAAGGGATTGACCTCGATCGGCTTGAGGTCGAGGGTCTGCCGCCGGGAAAAGGCCAGCAGGCGCTGGGTGAGCGCGGCGGCGCGCTGGGCCGAGGTCACCGCTGCCGTGATGTAGCGCTCGTCATCCGCGGCCTCGCCACTGCGGCGACGGCGCTGCATCAGCTCCAGGCTGCCGATGACACCGGTTAGCAGGTTGTTGAAGTCGTGGGCGATGCCGCCGGTGAGCTGGCCGACCGCTTCCATCTTCTGCGCCTGGTGCAGGGTATCTTCGACCCGGGAGCGCTCCGCCACCTCCGCCACGACCCGGGCTTCGAGGGTCTCGTTGAGCTCGAACAAGGCCTTCTCCGCCTGCTTGCGGGCAGTGATGTCGGCGCAGGTACCCGTCACGTAGGATGGCCTGCCCGCGGCGTCGCGAAAGACCTTGCCCTTGCTCAATAGCCACTGGTTCTGCGCGCCCCGGCTCAGGCGAAACTCCACGGCGAAGTCCTTGCCATGCACGCAGTCCATCAGCGAGCGTCGTACTGCGGCGCGATCCTCGGGATGGACGAAATCGAGGAAGCCTTCGATCGGCTCGTAGGTCAGGACGTCCGGCAAGCCGAACAGCTGCTGCAGGGCGCTATCGCAGTAGAACCGCTGTTCGTCGATGTGCCAGTCGAAGATGCCGGCCTCGGAGGCCAGGAGCGCTGCACGAAAGCGCTCGTCGGCTACCTGCGGGGTGGCGCCTGAACGTTGTTGCGCCAGCACCTGCTCGGTGACGTCTTCGGTTTGATGGATGATGTAGCGGACTTCACCCTGCTCATCCAGTACCGGGACGTTCAGCGGACTCCAGTAACGGACCTCGAAGCCTCCGCCCGCGCTGGCAGGCCGCGGAATGTCGTATTTGGTGATGGCCATGCGGTCCGGCTCGCGGGTGAGCTGCACCCGCTCCAGCGACGCTCTCAGGACGCCTGCACCGAAATCCGCCTGACCATCCGGGTTGCGGCCGAACACCTCGAAAATCGAGCGCCCGATACAGTCCTCCCGCCGGGTATGGGTGCCGCGAAGGCGTCCCTCGTTAGCCGCGACCATGATGAAATCCGGGCCCGGCGAAAGCACCAGGACCAGATGGGGAAGGGCTTCGAACAAGAGCTTGAAATTTGGATCTTGACTCATGGATTCCTGCACAGGTGGGGACTGCGCCGAGCGCACGGGGACCGCTTCGAAGCCAGGCCAGGCCTCGAAACCTTGCGACCTTTGGTCTTTCTATGGAGAGCACCCAGCGGGCGCAGTTCAACCAGGGAGATGGAGGGCCATCCCTCGGCATGACGCCCGCAGGCCGTCCCTGGACTGGCGGCCAAGGAAACCAATGGGCCGTGCTCGGCGGTCGAGCGCAGCGACTCCCGGGCTACCGATGCGCTCCAAAAGGCTTTCCAGAGAGCCAACCTATCCGCTAAGAGCCGCTGCTCTGCGATGAGTAGCACGCCCGCGCCCTGGCTCATCACGGGCGACAGGCGTGACGGTAAGGCGGCAGCGGATCGATGATTCCAGGACCCCTCTCGTACTGGATTCCGAGGTTGCGGCTGCGGATCGCGCCAATCCCTGCAGCCGTTGGCGGCGCCCGCGAATCGCGTGCCCTGGCCCTTCACCCGCGCCTCCCACTGGTACTGGCTTTCAGGCGTCTCGCAGCCTTCCCAGGTGCCCCGTCAGCATCGCGGCCACCGTTCGACAGGTGCTTTCCGCGGGGAGCGCCTCATCGAACAGCAACTCCACGGTGGAGTGGAAGAACTCGACCACGATCCGCGCGACCTGGGCGATTTCCGCCGGCGGTACGCCAGGCAGCAGCGCCATCAGCGCCTCGGCCTGCTGCGCCGCCACCCGGCGGTGCGAGTCGAGTCGCACATGCTCCAGCGACGGCACGGCGCGCAGGGCCTTGAGGATCCACATGCCGCCGGCGGTTTCCGCCGTGACGCCATAGGTGTCCAGCAGCAAGTCGGTCAGGGCGTCTTCCACCCTCTCCAAAGGACCGGCCAGCAGCTCGGCGTTGATCCTTATCGCGATCTGCGCATTCTGCTTTTCCAGCAGGCGTCGTCCGAGCTCTTCCAGCAGCGCGTACTTGTTGGGGAAGTAGCGGTACAGCGCCGGCGGCGTCAGCCCCGCGCACTCACACACCAGATTGGTCGACAGCCGTTCGATGCCGACTTGGCAGAGCACCTCTGCCGCCGCCGCCAGGATGCGTTCGTAGGTTTCCGCCGCGCGCTGCTGGCTGGGGCGGGCCTTGGGCGTGGCGCGGGAGGGAGAGACAGGTTCTTTGGCGACCATGAAAAGCTCTCTGGCAGGACGAAAAACACCTTGATAGGCGGCAGAATGATAGTTATAACTATCGTGTAGCGATAACTATCATAACAGCATCACCCCGTGCTTTCTCTGCCTCCAGCCACAACCAGAACAAACAGCAGGAGCCTCCACCATGAAAATCTCTCTAACGCTCGTCGTTGCCTTGCTGGCCTTGCCAGTCGCCCTGGTGCAGGCCGCCGAATCAGACCCCGTCCAGGGCATTTGGATCAGTGCCGAAC
>CAUQPA010000127.1:0-8756 GCA_963519325.1 uncultured Pseudomonas sp.
GATGATGTCGAGGTAGAAGCCGCCCAGCTCCTGCACGCAGAAGTTGTGCACCTTCTGGTAGACGTTGAGGAAGCGATACTCGGCGTAGGCCTGCTCGATTTCCTTCTGCAGCAGCAGGGCGCGATCCACCGCCCAGCGATCCAGGTCGATCATGTCCTCGGGCGCGACCCGATTCACCGCCGGATCGAAGCCGGACAGGTTGGAGAGCAGGAAGCGCGCGGTGTTGCGGATGCGGCGATAGGAATCGGCGCTGCGCTGCAGGATCTGGTCGGAGACCGCCATCTCACCGGTGTAGTCGGTGGAGGCGACCCAGAGGCGCAGGATGTCGGCGCCCAGGCTGTCGATGACCTTTTGCGGAGCGACCACGTTACCCAGCGACTTGGACTGCTTGCGGCCCTGCTCGTCCACGGTGAAGCCGTGGGTCAGCAATTCCTTGTAGGGCGCATGGCCGTCGATGGCGCAACCGGTCAGCAGCGAGGAATGGAACCAGCCGCGGTGCTGGTCGGAACCTTCCAGGTAGAGATCGGCCACCGGCCCCTGGGTGTGCGCCAGCTCGGCATGGGAGCCGCGCAATACGTGCCAGTGGGTAGTGCCCGAGTCGAACCAGACGTCGAGGGTGTCGCGACTCTTGTCGTACTGGCCGGCCTCGTCGCCGAGCAGCTCGGTCGGATCCAGCTTGAACCAGGCCTCGATGCCCTCGCGCTCGACGCGCTGGGCGACGGCTTCCATCAGTTCGACGGTGCGCGGGTGCAGCTCGCCGCTTTCCTTGTGGGTGAAGAAGGGAATCGGCACGCCCCAATTGCGCTGACGAGAGATGCACCAGTCGGGACGGCCGGCGATCATGCCGTGCAACCGCGCCTGGCCCCAGGCCGGGACGAACTGGGTCTGCTCGATGGCCGCCAGGGAGCGCTCACGCAAGGTAGCGCCTTCGTTGGGCTGTTTGTCCATGCCGACGAACCACTGGGCGGTGGCGCGATAGATCAGCGGGGTCTTGTGCCGCCAGCAATGCATGTAGCTGTGGTTGATCACCTCATGCTTGAGCAGGGCGCCCGCATCTTCCAGCGCGCCGACGATGGCCGGATTGGCCTTCCAGATGAACTGGCCACCGAACAGCGGCAGCGATTCGGCGTAGACGCCGTTGCTCTGCACCGGATTGAGGATGTCGTCGTTGCTCAGGCCGTACTGCTTGCAGATGCGGAAGTCGTCTTCGCCGTAGGCAGGCGAGCAGTGCACGATGCCCGTACCAGCGCCCAGCTCGACGTATTCGGCCAGGTAGATGGGCGACAGGCGCTCGTACAGCGGATGACGGAAGTTGATCAGCTCCAGGGCGGTACCCGGGGCAGTGGCGATCACCTCGCCCTGCAGGCCGTAGCGCGCCAGGCAGCTTTCCACCAGTTCTTCGGCCAGCAGCAGCAGGCGATCACCGACATCCACCAGGGCGTAGGTGAACTCGGGGTGCACGTTGAGCGCCTGGTTGGCCGGGATGGTCCAGGGGGTGGTGGTCCAGATGACGATGGCGGTGGGCTTGGCCAGCGCATCGAGGCCGAAGGCGGCCGCCAGCTTGTCGACATCGGCGACCGGGAAGGCCACGTCGATGGCGTCGGAACGCTTGTCCTGGTACTCCACCTCGGCCTCGGCCAGGGCCGAGCCGCAGTCGAAGCAGAAGTTGACCGGCTTGAGGCCTTTGAAAACGAAGCCCTTCTTGACCAGTTCGCCCAGGGCGCGGATCTCGCCGGCCTCGTTGGCGAAGTTCATGGTCAGGTAGGGATTGCTCCAGTCACCGAGCACGCCCAGGCGGACGAAGCCGGTCTTCTGCTCCTCGATCTGCTCGCTGGCATAGGCGCGGCAACGCTCGCGGGTCAGGTCCGCCGGCTGGTTCTTGCCGAAGGTGGTCTCCACCTTGTGCTCGATGGGCAGACCATGGCAGTCCCAGCCCGGCACATAAGGGGCATCGAAGCCGGCCAGGGTCTTGGAGCGGGTGATGATGTCCTTGAGGATTTTGTTCAGCGCATGACCGATGTGGATGCTGCCGTTGGCGTAGGGCGGACCGTCATGCAGGATGAAGGTCGGCCGGCCCTTGCCGATGGCGCGCAGCTTCCCGTACAGGTCGATATCCTGCCAGCGCTTGAGCGCTTCCGGCTCGCGCTGCGGCAGGCCGGCTTTCATCGGGAATGCCGTTTCCGGCAGATTGAGCGTCGCTTTGTAATCGGTCATGTCAGTCCAGGCTCGTTGACGGTTGCCCCTGCCAGAAGGCGCGGGCCGTGGCGACGTCCGCTTCGATCGCCGCCTTGAGGGCCTCCAGTGAGGCGAATTTCTGTTCGTCGCGCACCTTCTGCACGAAGGTCACGCTGAGGTGGCGGCCATAGAGGTCGCCGGCAAAATCCAGCAGATGGATCTCCAGATGCGGGCGGCCATCGCCCTGCACCGTCGGCCGCTGGCCGATATTGGCTACACCCGGCACCACCCGTCCGTCGATCAGGCTGCTGACCAGGTAGACGCCCCGCAGTGGTGGACGGCGCCGCTTGAGCTGGACGTTGGCGGTCGGCCAACCCAGCTGGCGCGCCAGCTTCTGGCCGTGCAGCACCCGCCCGGAAAGGCTGTAGGGCCGCCCCAGCATCCGCTCGGCCAGGGCCAGGTCACCCTCGGCCAGGGCCTGGCGGATCAGGGTGCTGCTGACCCTCAGGCCGTCCAGTTCCACGGTGGTGGCGGCTTCCAGAGTGAAGCCATGGTCGCGGGCGGCCAGGTTCAGGTAGGTGAAGTCGCCGGCGCGATCGCAGCCGAAGCGGAAGTCATCCCCGATCTCCAGGTGCTTCACGCCGAGCCCTTCCACCAGTACCTGCTGGACGAAGGCTTCGGCCGAAAGCTCGCGTAGCCGCCGATTGAAGTTCAGGCAGAGCACGTTGTCGACGCCCAGGCGGGCGAAGCATTCCAGCTTCTCGCGCAGGCGGGTCAGCCGCACCGGCGCGATGTCGGGCAGGAAGAATTCCCGCGGCTGCGGCTCGAAGATCACCACGCAACTCGGCACCCCGAGCTCCGCCGCTCGCTCACGCAGCCGCGCGAGGATGGCCTGGTGCCCCAGGTGAACCCCGTCGAAGTTGCCGATGGTGTCAACTCAGCCATTGGGCTGTGCGTCGAGATGATGGAGACCGCGAAACAGCTGCATGGGTAGGTATTGCTCAGAAAGTAATCGATTATATCCGGATGCCCGCCGCGAGGACAGGCGCACACCCGGCTTCGTGCAATCCTCTGCTGGCTAGAGTACCGCCCGCCGATTGAAGTCACGCAAGCGGAAGCCGAGCAGGAAGAGACTGGCGAAATAGGCCAGCACCCCGGCCGCCACCAGGCCACCCAGGCGCAGCAGGCGCTGGGCCATTAAGCCCTCGCTCCAGCTGGGCAGCAGCTGCATGAGCCCGAACAGCACGGCGCTCATCACCCCTACCGCGACCAGCAGTCGCAGCAGGAATCCGCTCCAGCCCGGCTGGGGCATGAACAGGTTATGGCGACGCAGCTGCCAGAATAAAAGGCCCGCGTTGAGGCAGGCCGCCAGACCGATGGCCAGGGCCAGGCCGACATGCTGCAGCGGACCGATCAGGATCAGGTTGAGCACCTGGGTCACCGCCAGGGTGAAGAGCGCGATCTTCACCGGCGTCTTGATGTTCTGCTGGGCATAGAAGCCCGGCGCCAGCACCTTGACCAGGATGATGCCGAGCAGCCCCACGGCATAGGCGACCAGGGCGCGCTGGGTCATCAGGGCATCGTGCGCATCGAAGCGACCGTACTGGAACAGCGCGGCGGTCAGCGGCTCGGCCAGCAGCGCCAGGGCCGCGGCACAGGGCAGGACCAGCAGGAAACACAGCCGCAGCCCCCAGTCGAGCAGGCGCGAATACTCCTGGCGATCGGCCTTGGCATAGGTGCGCGACAACGCCGGCAGCAGGATGGTCCCCAGCGCGACGCCGAGCACTCCCGAGGGCAGCTCCATGAGTCGGTCCGCGTAGTACATCCAGGAGACGGACCCGGCTACCAGGAAGGAGGCGAAGATGGTGTTGATGATCAGCGAGATCTGGCTGACCGACACCCCGAGGATCGCCGGCCCCATCTGCCGCATGACACGCCAGACGCCGCTGTCGCGCAGATTCAGGCGTGGCAGCACCAGCATGCCGATGCGCTTGAGGTGCGGCAGCTGATAGAGGAACTGGGCCAGGCCACCCACCAGCGTGGCCCAGGCCAGGGCCATGATCGGCGGATTGAAATAGGGCGTGAGGAACAGCGCGAAGATGATCATGCTGATGTTGAGCAGGGTCGGCACGAAGGCCGGCACGCTGAACCTGTTCCAGGTGTTGAGCACGGCGCCGGCCAGAGACGCCAGGGAGATCAGCAGGATGTAGGGAAAGGTCACCCGCAGCAGGCTGGAGGTGAGCGCGAACTTCTCCAGGGTATCGGCGAAGCCCGGCGCGGTGATCCAGATGACCAGCGGCGCCGCCAGCATGCCCAGCACCGTGACCAGCGCCAGCACCAGGGTCAACAGGCCACTGACGTAGGCCAGGAAGGTGCGGGTGGCCTCCTCGCCCTGCTGGGCCTTGTATTCGGCGAGGATGGGCACGAAGGCCTGGGAGAAGGCTCCCTCGGCGAAGATGCGACGCAGCAGGTTGGGCAGCTTGAAGGCGACGAAGAAGGCATCGGTAGCCATGCCGGCGCCGAAGGTGCGGGCGACGATGGTGTCGCGCACGAAACCCAGCACGCGGGACAGCATGGTCATGGAGCTGACGGCGGCCAGGGACTTGAGCAGATTCATGGCTAGGGGCGGACTCGGTGAAGGCAGCGGGGCGCGGTGAAAGGTGCGAGCGAGCGCAGGCGCACAATGGGCACAAGCGATCGAGTGTAACGAGGCCCTTCATCGGCGACCAGCCGGATATCCATCCAGACAGCCTTGACAGGCGCCGCCAGGGACGTCAAGATTCGCGACCTTAATTTAGCTCTGTACTTGCTACAGAGTTCGCTCTGTACCCAATACAGTCTTTTTCGAAGGAGCTCCACGGTGGCTAACTCCCCCTCCGCCAAAAAACGCGCCAAACAGGCTGAGAAGCGTCGCAGCCACAATGCGAGCCTGCGCTCCATGGTGCGTACCTACATCAAGAACGTCGTCAAGGCGATCGAAGCCAAGGACCTGGAAAAAGCCAAGTCCGCTTATGTTGCTGCCGTCCCGGTCATCGACCGCATGGCCGACAAGGGCATCATCGACAAGAACAAGGCCGCTCGTCACAAGAGCCGCCTGAACGCGCACATCAAGGCCCTGGCTATCCCCGCCGCTGCCTGATAAGCGTTCGAATAAAAAACCCGGCCCAGGCCGGGTTTTTTATTGCCTGAGGGCTCTGGCTCCTGACGCCCCTGGGAGGCGTCAGGAGTACCGGCATCAGACCAGGACCAGATTGTCCCGATGGATCAGCTCGGGCTCGTAGACATAGCCCAGCTCGACGACGATGGCATCCGAAGGCCGGCCCAGGACCCGCCGCGCCTCGGTGGCACTGTAGTTGACCAGGCCGCGCGCCACTTCGCGCCCATCAGGCCCGACACAGGCGACCATCTCGCCACGGCGGAAACTGCCCTCCAGCTCCTGCACGCCCACCGACAGCAGGCTGCGATGCCCACCGACCAAGGCCTGGACCGCGCCGGCATCCAGCCGCAGGGTCCCACGGACCTGCAGATGGCCAGCCAGCCATTGCTTGCGCGCCGCTACCAGGCCACGCTCGGGCAACAGCAGGGTGCCCAGCCGCTCGCCCTGCTGCAGGCGACTGAGCACCTGCTGGATGCGCCCGCCGACGATGACGGTGTAGGCCCCGGACCGCGCCGCCAGGCGCGCGGCGCGGAGCTTGGTCTGCATGCCGCCTCGCCCCAGGGCGCCCCCGGTACCGCCGGCGACCAGGTCCAGCGCCGGATCGTCGGCGCGCGCCTCGCTGATGAGACTGGCCTCGGGATTGCTGCGCGGATCGGCGTCGAACATGCCATCGCGATCAGTGAGGATGACCAGCAGGTCGGCCTCGACCAGGTTGGCCACCAGGGCGGCCAGGGTGTCGTTGTCGCCGAAGCGGATCTCGTCGGTGACGACGGTATCGTTCTCGTTGATCACCGGCACCACACCCAGGCTCACCAGGGTGCGCAGGGTGCTGCGGGCATTCAGGTAGCGCTTGCGATCGGACAGGTCGTCATGGGTGAGCAGGATCTGCGCGGTCTGCACCTGATGCTCGGCGAAGCTGGATTCCCAGGCCTGCACCAAGCCCATCTGCCCCACCGCGGCGGCCGCCTGCAACTCATTGATGGCGGTCGGGCGTTGCGTCCAGCCGAGCCGACTCATGCCGGCCGCCACCGCCCCCGAGGACACCAGCACCAGCTCGATGCCGGCCTGGTGCAGGGCCACCATCTGCTCGACCCAGCCGGCCATGGCGCCACCATCGAGGCAGCGACCATCGTCGGTCAGCAGGGCGCTACCGATCTTCACCACCCAGCGCTGGGCGCCAGACACCTGATCACGCATGGGCAAGCTCCTTTCTTACCGTACGTAAATGATTTCCGGACCATCGCCGTCGTCTTCGTCATCGTCGAAGCCATCATCGGCATCGTCCACCGACTTGACGCCGGAGCGCCGTAGGGCGCGCTGATCATCCAGCGCCTGCAGGCGTGCCCGCGCCTCGTCTTCGATCTGCTGATCGAGCTCCTGCAATGCCTCGGCATAGGCAGGATCCTCGGCGATGCGCAGAGAACGCTCGTCCAGATACTGCATGATCGCCTGGCAGAGTGCCTCGGTCCCCTCGCGCTCCAGAGCGGAGATGACGAAGACCGGCCCCTGCCAATCGAGGCGCTCGACGACCGCCTTGAGGCGTTCCTCGCGCTCTTCGTCGAGCAGTTGGTCGGCCTTGTTGAGCACCAGCCAGCGGTCACGCTCGCCCAGCGCCGGGCTGAACTTGGTCAGCTCGTTGATGATGGTCTCGGCCGCCTCGGCCGGATCGCTCTCATCCAGGGGCGCCATGTCGACGAGGTGCAGCAGCAGCCGGGTCCGCGCCAGGTGCTTGAGGAACCGGATCCCCAGGCCGGCCCCCTCGGAGGCCCCCTCGATCAGACCCGGAATGTCGGCGACCACGAAGCTCTTGAAGCGCCCCACGCTGACCACGCCCAGGTTGGGCACCAGGGTGGTGAAGGGATAGTCCGCCACCTTGGGCTTGGCGGCCGACACGGCGCGGATGAAGGTGCTCTTACCGGCATTGGGCAGGCCGAGCAGACCGATGTCCGCCAGCACCTTGAGCTCCAGCTTCAGATCACGCTCTTCGCCGGGCTTGCCCGGGGTGGTCTGCCGCGGTGCGCGGTTGGTACTGGACTTGAAGCGGGTGTTGCCCAGGCCGTGCCAGCCGCCCTGGACGACGCGAATGCGCTGACCGGGCTGGGTCAGGTCACCGATGATCTCTTGGGTCGCCGCATCGATCACCGTGGTGCCCACGGGAACCGGCAGCACCAGGTCTTCACCCTTGGCGCCGGTGCACTCGGTGCTCCCGCCCTTCTCACCGTTCTGCGCGGTGAAGCGTCGGGTGTAACGGTAATCGACCAGGGTGTTCAGGTTGAGGTCGGCTTCGAGCCAGATCGACCCGCCATCGCCGCCGTCACCGCCATTGGGGCCACCCTTCTCGATGAATTTCTCCCGGCGGAAACTCATCATGCCGTTGCCGCCGTCACCCGCTTTTACGTGTATGGATACTTCATCGACGAATTTCATCTGGACCTCCCGCGCTCGCGGGCCGCTGCAAACAAGGAACTAGTGTGGTGTTTCAGGAGTTCGCGCAAGAATTGGCGAGTGATTTTTGGCCGGTTCGGCGTTCCGACTGGGCTAGGCGCCGCGACGAGTCATAGCAGGGCTATGGCGAGGAGTGGCAACAACGCCCAGGCGGAAAAAGCGCCGCCAAAATTGTGCAGATAACTTCTGAAACACCGCACTAGCTTAACTACAAACGAAAAAGCCCCGTCGGGTAGACAGGGCTTTTCTTTCGTCACGAGCCTTAGGCGGCGGCGACGATGCTCACGTAACGACGGCCAAAGGCGCCCTTCACGTCGAACTTGATCACGCCGTCCACTTTCGCGAACAGGGTGTGATCCTTGCCGAGGCCCACGCCGTAACCGGCATGGTACTGGGTGCCGCGCTGACGCACGATGATGTTGCCGGCCTTGACGACCTGGCCGCCGTACAGCTTCACGCCAAGGCGTTTGCTTTCGGAATCGCGACCGTTACGAGTAGAACCACCCGCTTTTTTGTGTGCCATGAGTCAATTCTCCGTTAGAGGCGAGATCAGGCCTGGATGCCAGTGATCTTGATTTCAGTGAACCACTGACGGTGGCCCTGACGCTTCATGTGATGCTTACGACGACGGAATTTGATGATGGTGACCTTGTCGTGACGGCCCTGGGCGGTCACTTCGGCGGTCACTTTGGCACCATCAACGACCGGCAGACCGATCTTGACGTCGTCACCGTTGCTAACCAGTAGAACCTGGTCGAAGGTGACGGTTTCACCGGTGGCGATGTCGAGCTTCTCGACCTTCAGGTATTCGCCCTCGGCGACCTTGTATTGCTTGCCACCGGTAACGATAACTGCGTAGGACATGGTAAATCTCCGTTAAACCTGCTCACCCGGTGCTTTATAGGAGGTATCGTCGACCGGCATGGCTGCACGGGACCGGAAGGAGCGCCGCGCAATTGCGTAAGACAGGGGGTTAACC
>CAUQPA010000128.1:0-8733 GCA_963519325.1 uncultured Pseudomonas sp.
CGTCCGGCTCCTACAAGCACCGGCCGATCAAGCACGAGCCCCGTATCCAGCAATTGGCGGACGACTGGGCGCGGGAAGGACTCCAGCCGTTCCACCTGCCCATCGGCGGGTTGATCGAGCAAGACGAAACCGGCGCGGCGACGCCACACTCCACGCTCCTGCGCTGCGATCCCTTCGATGGCTATCCCAGCCTCACCAACGGCAAGGCCGACGCCCAGATCATCTGCCTCGATCCGGCGTTGCAGCAGTGGCCCACTCTACAGCTGCTCAGAAACGCCTATGTCAGTCGGTTGTTGACCAACGCCGCCGGTACCGCAATCGCCAGTGTCGAGACCCTGATCGAAGGACGCACCCATATCATCCGCGGCAACCTCGTCGTGGTCGCCTGTGGCGCGCTGTCGTCGGCCCTGCTGTTCCTGCGCTCGGCCAACGAGCGGCATCCCAACGGGCTGGCGAATGGGTCCGGGCAGGTGGGGCGCAACTACATGCGCCATCATAATTCGACGGTGCTGGCCATCTCGCGCAGCCCCAATCCGACCGAATTCCAGAAGACCCTGGGGCTCAACGATTTCTACCACGGGCACGCGAAGTCCCCGCGCAATCCCCATGACTTTCCGCTGGGGCACATCCAGATGGTCGGCAAGTCCGATGGCCGACAGATCCAGACGGAGGGCCTGCCGGGCTTCCTGCACTGGCTACCGGACCAGCCGTTCGAGTGGATCGCCCGGCACTCCATCGACTTCTGGCTGACGTCGGAAGACCTGCCACGCCCGGAAAATCGGATTTTCTATCGCGACGGCAAGGTCCATCTGGATGTGCAGACGGCCCACCCGCGAGGCCATCTGGCGCTGCGCGAAATGCTGCGGCAGATCTGCGACAAGGCCGATATCCATCCGCACCTCATGGATCGGCGTCTCTATCTGGGCAAGGACACGCCGATTGGCGGCACGGCGCACCAGGCTGGAACCCTGAGGTTTGGCGAGGACCCCAAGACCTCGGTGCTCGACCTCGATTGCCGTACCCATGAAATCGACAACCTGTACGTGACGGATGCCAGCTTCTTTCCTTCGGTAGGCGCGGTGAACCCAACGCTGACCATCATCGCCAATTCACTACGGGTGGCCGAGGCGATCATCGCGCGCCTGGGCTAGGGCGTTGCATGGGTAGCGCTCGACGATTGTCCAGCCGTGTCCTTGGGTAATTTAGCGATGAACTGCCCCAGCTGCGCCGCATAGAGCTTCGCGAGACCCGTGGTGCCGTGTCCGCGCGTCTCGGTACTGGCTGGAATCAGCAGCAGATGCGCGCTGGGTACCTTCTTCAGTGCCTCTTGCATGAGGCCCGTCTCGGGTGGGTTGCGCTCGTCGTCCGCGGCGTTGATGGCCAGGACCGGCACCTTGATCTTGGCCAGGCCCGGCTCGGCGTCGTAGTCCGCCGCGGCATTCCACTGGTAGATGAAGTCGTTGGCATCGACCGTCACCGGCGCCGCCAGGCGCTTGTCGACCAGTTCGTCGGCCTTGGCGTGGGTGCCAGCGATTTCCTGGAAGTTCAAGGTGCCGCCACTGGTGGCCAGTTCGAACATCACCTTGGCCAGGCGCAGGGAAGGGGGTTGCGTGCGGTAGTTGCCCTGATCCCAGGCGGGATCCTGCTTGATCGACTCCACCAGCATGCGCCGCATCATCCAGTTACGCCCGGCCATCTCGGTGGGCTGCGCCGCCATGGGCACCAGGCCATCGGCGAAGCCGGGATGGAGGCCACCCCACATCCAGGTCTGCATGCCGCCCATGGAGTTGCCGATGATCAGCCGCAGGTGCTGGATATCCAGTCCCTGGGTGAGCAACAGGTACTGGGCCTGCACCATGTCGGCATAGTCGTAATTCGGAAAGGTGGCGCGCAGGCCATTCGAAGGCTTGGCCGAATTGCCCGTACCCAGGGCATCCGGGATGACGATGAAAAACTTGTTCGCATCCAGCGGTTGGCCGGGGCCGAACAACTGGCCGCCCACATCCTTGCTCAGCATCGCCGAGGCCTGCTGGCCGGTACCGTGCAGCACCAGGACCGCCGGGTTGCTGCGCTTGCCCAGCGTCAGGTAGTGCAGGCGCAGGTTGTCGAGCTTCTGACCCGTATGGAAGGTGAAGCTCGGGACCACGAAATCACCCTCGACCGGCGCCGGTGGACCGTCCGCTCTGGCGAGGGGACTGGCCAGCAGCGACAGTAGCGTGAGGAGGGAGAACAACGCCCTGACCGGGCCTTGCCGCTGAAAATGCTTGTTCATGACAGCCATCCGTCCGCTAGAAAACATCAATGGAAAGGCGCGAATCCCGCCTGTGACCTTCAGATACGGAAGCCACCAACCAGGCGCTGTAGCCGGTCGGCCTCGACCTCGAGCGCATTACAGGCCGTCAGGGTGGCTTGCAGATTGTCCACGCCCTGTTGGTTGAGCAGGCTGATCTCGCTGATGTCCTGGTTCAGGGTCTCCACCACCGAGGTCTGCTCTTCCGTCGCGGTAGCCACCGACTGGTTCTGCCCATCGATCTCGCCGATCCGCTCGGTCACCTTGCCCATGCTCAGGCCGGCCTGCTCGGCTACCTGCATGCTCAGGACGCTCTGCCGCTGGCTTTCTTGCATCAGCGCCACCGCGTCGCGCGAGCCGTTCTGCAGCTCCTCGATCATCTGCTGGATCTGTTGCGCCGAACTCTGGGTACGACTGGCCAGGGAGCGCACCTCGTCGGCCACCACGGCAAAGCCGCGTCCGGCCTCGCCGGCCCGGGCCGCCTCGATGGCGGCGTTGAGCGCCAGCAGGTTGGTCTGCTCCGAGATACCCCGGATGACGTCGAGGATCTGGCCGATGTTGGCCGTCTTGCCGTTGAGCGCCTCGATGTGCTCGCAGCTGCTGCCGATCCGGGTGGACAAGGCCTGCAGGGCGCCCAGGGCCTCGTCGAGGACCTGGCGCCCCTCGTCGCCCTGCTGGCGGGCGCTGCGCGCCTCGCTGGAGGCATGGGCGGCGTTGCGCGCGATTTCCTGGGTGGCGGCGCCCATCTCGTTGATGGCCGCGGCCACGCTGGTGGTGCGCTGGGCTTGGACGTCGGATTGCTGCATGGACGACTGCGAGGCTTCCAGCACCCGACGGGTGCCCTGGTTGAGTTCGCGGGTGCTCTGGGCCAGCTCGCGAATGGAGGTGTGGATACGGGCCACGAAGTGATTGAAGGCCTGGGACAGGACGCCGAATTCGTCGCGCGCCTGGACCGGCAGCCGGCGCGTCAGGTCGCCCTCGCCCTGGGCGATGTCCTCCATGGCGCGACCGAGGTCGCGCAGCGGGCGCAGCAGGCCGCGGATCAACAGCCCCAGCAGCAGTGCCATGACGAGCACCGCCACCAGGGTCGCGATGACGGCCAGGTTGCGGGCCTTGGTCACCGGGGCATAGGCCTTGGCCTGGTCGATGGACAGGCCCAGGTACCATTTCACCGAGGGCAGTCCGTCCACCGGGGTGAAGCTCACCAGGCGTTCGCTGTCGTTCTGGCGAATGTTCTGGAAGCCGGGGGTCAGCGTGGGGGCATTCCCGGGGAAGACATCGCCCAGGGTCTTGAGCACCTGCTCGGGATGGCTGCTGACCAGGATCCTGCCGTCGCCGTCCACCAGGAAGGCCTCGCCCAGGCCACCCACATCTAGAGAGCCGATCAACTGTTCCAGCGTGGAGAGGTAGATGTTGGCCGAAAGCACCGCCGCCAGCTGACCGTTCTGCAGCACCGGAGCCGCCATGGTCACGCCGAGCTTGCCGGACATGGCGAAGATGTAGGGGGTGGTCAGGATCAGGCCACCCTTGGCCACGGCTGCCGTGTACCAGGGCCGCTTGCGCGGGTCGTAGTCTGCGGGCAGCTTCTGGAAGGGGCGGGTGGTGTAGCTGCCATCGGGCTGGCTCAGATAGAGCGAGGTGAAGGTATCCCGGTAGGTCTGCAGGTCCGGCAGGCTCAGGGGCGTGCCCTGGCCAACCTGGGCACCCAGCGCCTGGGCCAGGGTGTCGACCAGCTTGATGCGGGCATCCAGCCAGTAGGTGATGTCGACCGCGGTGACCCGACCGGTCTCGCCCAGGGTTTCCCTCAGGCTCTGGTCGATGGTCTGGCGCTGCAGGTAGGCATTGAAGCCGGCGAAGGCGGCCAGGACCCCGGTCATCACCAGGGCGGTAGCCAGCAAGATCTTGTGGCTGAACTTGAGTCGCTTGAGCACTGCACATCCTCCATGAAACGGCGCTCAGGCTTTAATAGCACACTGCCAAGTTCGTCACAAAATGTTACGTATGCATTTTTCGGGTCTTCTAGGCGCCTGCGACCCAGGAGGCGTAAAAGGCGGTGCTTGAGCGGTCGCGTCAACGACCGGACGCTCGATTTATCGGGAGGATTTAGGGGCGGTGCTGCAAGGCGGAGGGCCTTGTGGTCACCGCCCCCCTCGGTCTTCGGCCTGCAGTCAGGCCGCCAGGCACTGATAAGCGAAACGCTGGAACGCTTGCATCAGCCTGCGAGTCGGACTGAAACCACAGCAGTCGGGAATAGTCGGCCTCATGCAAGCACTTCGCAGTCAATTGGCGGCGTTGGACCCGCCCATCAAGCACGAACTCGAATCCCAGGGCGACAACCTGGTGATCACCCTGATCGATCCGACCCGCCCGGCGCGGGTCACCCGTACCCTCAGCCAGAGCCTGGTGCGCAACACCCCGTTGCTCTACGAGGTGATCCGCGATGCCATCAATCAGCTACGCGCCCTGGGCAGCTATCCCGCCGTCACCGACCAGGACATCTATCCGGATGACCGGCCCAAGCCGGATGAGGCGGCAGGCCAGCAGACCGCTGAGTCCTGAGGCAGTCGCGTTGTAGTCACTCAAGCGCCTAGGGTCGTAGTCAGCAGCGATGTCCGGCGCGCCGGAGGCTGCTGCGCCGTATAGCAGCAGCTGGGTGACCTAGACGGCCACTAAGGCCCGGGCGATGGCGGTGCCTATGCCTTGGGCGACGCCGGTAACGAGGGCAGTCTTGTCGAGCAGCCGGTTGGCCATGGAAGTCTCCTGTAGATGATGACGAGAGGAGGGTAGTCCAGACCGGCCGGGGAAGGGGCGGGCCTCACGCCCGGGTACTGACGCCGCCGCTGCCGCCACTGCCTTTCTTGAGCGCTTCGGCATAGGCGGCGTAGGCCTGCATCAAGGCTGCGCTTGCTGCGACGACGTTGGCCTGGGCGGCTTGGATGGCCGCCTTGTTGTCGCCGTTGCCCTGGCTCTGGGCTTCGCTCAGCTGCTTTTGCGCCAGCTCCAATTGCTTCTTGGCCATCTCGATGGCCTTCTGCATCATCTCCAAACGGCTGTTGCCAGAGCTGCCGCTCGCACCGCTTTCCTTGGTCTTGTCCTGGTCCGGCGATGTGGCGACCCCCTTGAGCGTGACCTCGACGCCACGCGTCGTGTGCCTGACCGAACTGTCGTCGGCCTGAGGGGCAGCGGTCGTGCCACCCGGGGTGAGGGTGATGGGGCGGGCGGCGTCTTTGCCGATACCGCTCAAGGAAACTGAAATGGCCATCTCGAACTCCTTTTCCGGGGATGGCAACTTAACGGCAGTATCGACCGAAAATTGAGGCGCTAGAGCGGTTTCCTTCAGGAGGACGCGGTCGCAACCGCGCCCGATGTCCCTGGCTACTGGGTGATCACCGCATGGTTGGAGAACCCGCTCTGGGTCAGATTGATGGCACTGCCCGCTGTGTTCTGGGTCAGGTTGGCGGTGTGTTGGAAACCGCTCTGGCTGACGGCGATGCTGGAGGCATCGCCGGTGACATAGGCCGTCACCCCGAGGCCATCGCCCTGCTGGTCCACCTTCAGCTGGCCATCGTTGCCCAGGGCGTAGGCAGTGATGCCATTGCCGTCACCCGTGGATGCCAGGTCCAGCTGATTGCCCTCGCCGGAGACGATGGCGGAGGCGCTGTTACCGTCACCGGTTTGTGCCAGGGTCAATTGGCTACCGATGCCATAGACGATCGCCTCCGCCCGGTTGAGCTCGCCGCGCTGGGCGATGTCGACGGTGCTGGGCCGCGAGTAGCTGCTGGAATGCTGGACCCTGGCATCGTTGCCATTGCCCTGCTGGACCACCCTGGAATCCACCCGCTCGCCGCCCTGCTTGAGCCCCACGTAGTTGTCGTTGCCGCGCTGCTCGACGACGGTGGTCGAATCGTCGCCGTTCTGGCTCACCCAGGCCGTGTTGCGCAGCCCGAAGCTGACCACCTGCAGGTCCAGGGCGTCACCATGCTGGCCCAGCGTCAAGACGCCGTTCAGGCCGTCCTGGCGCACCGCCAGGGTGTTGTCACCCGCCTGATAACCGCTCTGGTCGATGTCGATCCGGTGATAGCCACCGTCCTGGTGCACATAGGTGTCCTGCCGCAGACCCGTCTGCCGGACGATCGTCTCGTTACTGCCGCCCGGCCCCTGCTCGACCTGCACCCGGCCATAGCCGGCATTGATCTGCTCGATATCCACCGTCCGTTGCGAGCCCCAGGTCTGGCTCACCAGGGCATAGCTCCTGCCGCCGTTCTGCACTACCCGCACGCTGTCATCGGCGTCGTTTTCCTGGGTGACCTGGGCATTGAGGAAGATGCCGTCCTGCTGGATATCGGCCTTGTTCCGCGCCGCGATCTCGCTGCCCTGGTTCAGATTCACCACATTGAAGCCACCGCTTTGCTGGACATTCGCCGTCTGGGATTCGGCCCAGGTGGCACCGGTGTTGGCCAAGAGCAACGACATCACTAGGGCGTGGGAGGTTTGCATGGGGACGGTCCTTGTGGGGGCTTTGGCTGCGGAAGGGGGCCGCAGCGGTAGGCGAGGAGGGAATGTGGAGCGCTCCGGCATTCGTTGAGGAATAAGCTAAAGGGTAGGGCTGGATACGCAATCGGCCGAAGGGATGGTTTTGCAGCGCTCGCCCAGGGCTCAGCGCGGCTGCGGCGCCTGCGGCAGGCTCACGAACCAGTCTAGGGCGCCATCCCACAATGGCTGGGCGCTGGCGCGGAAGTAGCCCATATGGCCGATGGCGCCGCCATGCTGACGGGGGTCGAGGTCTTGGCGTTGCAGGTCGACGTTGCGGTAAGCCTGCATGAAGGCATCGCGCGATTGGGGCGTGGCCCAAAGATCGTCCAGGGCGTTGACCGCGACGATGGGGGTGCGCACCGCGGCGAAGCCGGCTTCGATGCCGCGCATGGCCGGGTCGTCGAAAAAGTAGTGGGGCAGGCTGCACCAGTGGCGCCACTGGCGATAGACGTCGCGTGGCAGGTCTTCGCCCAGGCCGAGGGCGCTCCAGGGGCAGTAGCCTTTCCACCAGGTGAGCACCGGCAGGACCAACCGCCACATGGCCAGCACCTTGAGGCGTTCGCCCAGGGGCATGTAGCCGTGCCAGCCGGCGCTGGTGCCGAAGACGTAGAAGCCGGCCACCTTGGCGTGGTTGGGCAGGAGGCCGAAGGCATGGCCGCCATAGGAATGACCGACCAGGTAGAGGGGCACGTCGCCTTGGGCCATGGCCTC
The DNA here is from genome assembly GCA_963519325.1 of uncultured Pseudomonas sp. GTDB lineage: Bacteria > Pseudomonadota > Gammaproteobacteria > Pseudomonadales > Pseudomonadaceae > Chryseomonas. The sequence goes on from CAUQPA010000128.1 coordinate 7,535, forward strand.
CACCGCGGCGGCGAGGTCTTGGCGCGCCCAATCCAGCAGGTCCATGCGAAAGCCCTTGAGCGAGGCCGGCGCCGAGCGGCCGATGCCACGGTAGTCCAGGGTCAGCGTCTCGAAGCCGCGGGCGGCGGCGTGCTGGGCGAAGCGGCGGTAGAAGCCCTGGGGCACGGCGGTGGCGCCGGCGACGATCAGCCGGCCCTGGAGCGGACCCTGAGCGGGAAAGCGGCAGGTGCCCAGGCGATAGCCGTCGGCCGTGATCAGCTCCTCCTGGAGGGCATCGCTGGGCATGGGGTGGTCCCTATGACAGTTGTTATAATGCCTGGACGGTAGATTATGACAGCTGTCATAGCAAGGAGAATGGATGACCGAGCAGTCGAAGGTACGGGATCGGGTGGTGGTGGCGGCCTCGGCCATGCTGGCCCGGCATGGCCTCAATGCCACCAGCATCCGCGAGACCATCAAGCGCGCCGAGGCGCCGCTGGGGTCCACCTATCACCACTTCCCCGGTGGCAAGCACCAACTGGTGGTGGAAGCGGTGGAACTGGCGGGGGCCCAGGTCAGCCGCGATCTGGAACGGCAGCTGGAGGCCGGGGCGCTGGCGGGGATCCAGGGCTTCCTGCGCCTCTGGCGCGACATCCTGCTGGATTCGGACTTTCGCGTCGGCTGCCCGGTGATGGCGGTGGCGGTGGAAGAGCCAGTGGACGAGATCGCCCAGCGCGAGCTGGACGCGGCAGCGGGTATCTATCGCCGCTGGGAGGCGCGTCTGCAGGGGGCCTTGGTCGAGCATGGCCACGCCGAGGCGGCCGCCGCAGGGCTGGCGACCCTGCTGGTGGCGGCGGTACAGGGAGTGATCCCGCTGTGCCGCGCCCAGCGCAGCATCGAACCCTTCGACCGGGTGGCCGAACGTCTGGTGGCGCTGGTCTGACGGGAACGCCGGCGCGGCGCGGGGACTCCACCAAGGGCGCCCCAGCATTGGAGTACCCCATGAGCCGCGAACCCGCCGACGACCAGCAGACCCCGCACGACTACGACGAATACGGCGATGTGCCGGATTCGGGCAATACCAGCACCACTGAGGAGCGCGAGGACCAGAACGACAGCCCCTTGAGCCCGCAGCGCTAGTGGGCAGGGCGGGCGCCTGGTCGGCTCAGTTACGACCGGGATCCGCTTCCCAGGGGTAAAGGCTTGATGCTCGGCTGTTG
>CAUQPA010000129.1:0-8633 GCA_963519325.1 uncultured Pseudomonas sp.
CCATCGCCTACCTCGGCCCGGGCTGGGTGACCGGCGCCGCCTTCCGCCTGCCGCTGCCGGAAGGCTTCTGGCAGCAGGCGGGTATCGTCCTCGGCGGGGCCGCGGTGCTGGTGGCGGTGATCGCCCACGGTGCCTGGCGCGAACGGGCCGGCACCACCCTGCTCAGCGGTGCCCTCTGCCTGGCCGGCCTGCTGGCCCTGCTGTTCGGCTGGCATCACCTGCGCGCCTTCGACGAAGGCCTGATGGCGCTGGTCCAGGAGCATCGTGAGGCCTGGCTCAACCTGATCGCCGTGATCGTCACCCGCATGGGCGATTTTCGGACCCAGTTGATCGTGGCGGCGGTACTGATCCTGGTCCTCGCCGCCTTCCGCCAATGGCGTCCGCTGCTATTCGCCCTGGGGACCACCCTGGGCACCGCCCTCGCCAACGGCCAGTTGAAGAATCTCCTGGCCCGGGCCCGCCCGGACGTGCTCGCCGAGCCGCTGACCACCTACAGCCTGCCCAGCGGCCACAGCTCGGCCTCCTTCGCCTTCTTCCTGACCCTGGGCATCCTCGCGGGGCGTCGCCACGGCCCGCGTGGACGGCTCGCCTGGCTGGTGATCGCCACCCTGCCGGCGGTGCTCATTGCCCTCAGCCGCGTCTACCTGGGCGTGCACTGGCCCACCGACGTCCTCGCCGGCGCCCTGCTCGCCGGCGGCTTCTGCGGCCTGAGCCTGGCGCTGCTGCAGAAGACCGGCGGCAATCGCCTGGAGCCGATCCCGACCCGGACCTGGTGGGTACTGCTGCCGCTGGTGGTGCTGGTCCTGGCCTTCGCCGCCGGCTGGGCGCTGCCGGAAGCCATCGAACGCTACGCCCCACGGCTATAAGCGGTCAGCGAAACGAAATATATCGCGGCGGTCCTGCAGTTCTGCTTCGATTGTGGTCTGAACGCCTGAAACGGCAGAGGTGGCTGGAGAGGCGGGTGATGGCAGCGGAGCTTGCCGACTGGAACGAACTGGACTTTCTCGCCGGGGGTGGCGAGATGGGCGCGCGCCTGCGCGTCCACGATTGGTCGGGATCAGCGCTCGGGGACCCCGCGCACTGGCCGCAATCGCTGAAATCCGCCCTCAGCATCTGCCTGAATTCGAGCTTTCCCACCGCCATCTACTGGGGGCCGGAACTCCTGCTGCTGTACAACGACGCCTGGGCGCCGATACCCGCCGAGCGCCATCCCTGGGCGCTGGGCCGGCCCGCCCAGGAGGTCTGGCAGGACATCTGGCCGGTGGTCGGGCCGCAATTCGCCGAGGTCATGAGCAGCGGCCAGGGATTCTCCGCCTTCGACCAGCTACTGCCCATGGTCCGCCAGGGCGTGGTCCGCGAGACCTACTGGAACTACAGCTTCACGGCGATCCGCGGTGAAGGCGGCGAGATCGCCGGCATCTTCAACCAGGGTCACGAGACCACCCAGCGCATCCTCGACGAACGCCGCCGCGCCGCCGACGCCGCCCGCCAGCGGCGAATGTTCGAGCAGGCGCCGGGCTTCGTCGCCATCGTGCGCGGCCCGGAGCACGTCTTCGACTTCGTCAACGTCGCCTATCGCCGGCTGTTCGGGGAGCGCGACTTCGAGGGGCATGCGGTCCGCGCGGTCTTTCCCGAACTGGAGGGCCAGGGTGACTTGGAGTGGCTCGATCAGGTCTACCAGAGCGGTCGACGCTTCGTCGCCGAGCACCAGCCATTTCGCCTTGAGGTCGAAGGCGAGCCGGCACGCACCCTCTACCTGGATTTCATCTACGAACCCCTGACCGACGAAGAAGGCCAGGTGATTGGCATCTTCTGCCAAGGGCAGGATGTGACCGAGGCCCATCTAGCCAAGGCGGCGCTGGAGGCCAGTGAGCGACGCTTTCGTACCGCACTGGAAATCGAGACGGTAGGCGCGCTCTGCTTCGCCCCCGATGGCCGCCTGATCGATGCCAACGACGCCTTTCTGCGCATGAGTGGGCACGATCACCAGGACCTGCTGCAGGGAAGCATCGCCTGGCCCGCACCGGCCCTGCGTTGCGCCGACGACCAGCTGCCGCCCGACGAACGCCGCTACCGGCGCCGCGATGGCTCGGTCGGCTGGGCCCTGGTGGCGGCCAAGCGCCTGCCCGACGGCAGCACCTTCGAATTCATCGTCGATATCAGCGACCGCAAGCAGGCCGAAGCCGAGCTACGCGAAGAAACCCGCACCCTGGAAGCGCTCAAGCGCATCGATACGGAGCTGGCTAGCCAGCTGGATCTGGTGCACCTGGTGCAAACCGTGACCGATGCCGGGGTCGAGCTGACCGGTGCCCGCTTCGGCGCCTACTTCGACCAGCGCCGCGCCGAGCACGGCGGCACGCTGCAACTCCTGACCCTGTCCGGCGCTGATCGCGCAGCCCTCGAACACCTCGACGGGCCGAGCGCCAGCGCCCTGTTCGCGCCGACCCTGAACAGCGCGAGCGTACTGCGCACCGACGATGTGGCCGCCGACCCTCGTTATGGCTGTTCTTCCCAGCACCAGGGGCTCACCGCGGGACACCTGCCCGTGCGCAGCTACCTGGCCGTGTCCGTGGTCGCCCGCAGCGGCGCGGTGCTGGGCGGGCTCTTCTTCGGCCATCCCGAGCCGGGCCGATTCAATGCCCGGCACGAACGCCTGATGGCCGCCCTGGCCGCTCGCGCCGCGCTCGCCATCGAGCAGGCCCAGCTGTTCCAGGCCGTGCGTACCGCCAATGAGACGCTCGAACAGCGCGTCGCCGAGCGCACCGCCGAACTGACCCAGGCGCAGCAGGCGCTGCACCAGGCGCAGAAGATGGAAGCCATCGGCCAGCTGACCGGCGGCATCGCCCACGACTTCAACAACCTGCTGGCCGGTATCATCGGCAGCCTGGAACTGATCGAGCGCCGCCTGCAACAGCAACGCACCGACCAGCTCGACCGGCTACTCGGCGGCGCCCAGGCCTACGCGGCGCGCGCCGCCTCCCTGACCCAGCGCCTGCTGGCCTTTTCCCGCCGCCAGACCCTGGAACCCAAGCCCACCGACGTGAACGAACTGATGCTGGCCATGGAAGAGCTGATCCGGCGCAGCGTCGGACCGGCGATCGAGGTCCAGGCGCGACCGGCGGCGGCGCTCTGGCCCTCGGTGATCGATGCGGTGCAACTGGAAAGCGCCCTGCTCAACCTGGCGATCAACGCCCGCGACGCCATGCCCCAGGGCGGCCAGCTGCTGCTGTCCACCGCCAATCTGCCGCAGACGGCCGCCGACCGGCCGGAGGGACTGCCCACCGGCGACTACATCAGGGTTCAGGTGAGCGATACCGGGACCGGCATCCCCGCGGACATCAGGGAGCGGATCTTCGATCCCTTCTTCACCACCAAGCCACCGGGCCAGGGCACCGGCCTGGGACTGTCCATGGTGCACGGCTTCGTGCACCAATCCGGTGGCCAGATCCGGGTCGACACCGAGACGGGCGTCGGTACCTGCATCTCGCTCTATCTACCGCGCGCCGCCGCGGACGACGCCCGCGACGACTGACCGGCGCCCATGCGCACCGGGCGAGCGTGTTACAGCCCGGTGCCGTGGGGTGTGGAGCCGCCCTTCATCTGCGACTGCAGGTAGTTCTGCAGGCCGATCTTGTCGATCAGCCCGAGCTGCTGCTCCAGCCAGTAGGCATGGTCTTCCTCGGTGTCTTCGAGCTGGACCACCAGGATCTCGCGGGTGACGAAGTCCTTGTGCTGGTTGCACAGGGCCACGCCCTGGGCCAGGGCCTCGCGCACCTCGTACTCCAGCGCCAGGTCGGCCCGCAGCATCTCGGGCACGGTCTGGCCCACGGTGATGGCGTTCGGCCGCATGTCCGGCGTGCCTTCCAGGAAGAGAATGCGCCGCAGCAGGGCATCGGCGTGCTGGGTCTCCTCCTCCATCTCGTGGCCGATCCGCTCGTACAGGCGCATCAGGCCCCAATCCTCGTACATCCGCGAGTGGATGAAGTACTGATCGCGTGCCGCCAGTTCGCCGCGCAGCAGCTGGTTGAGGTAGTTGATGACGTCCGGATGGCCTTGCATGGAGAGAGTCCTTGGCTATTTGGCGCCCAGTTTAACGCGCCCCTGCCCGACCAGCGCCGTTCATCGGCCGACCACTGGGGCCGTTCGTCTCATCGCAGCGCTAATCGTTCTGCTTCACGATCAGCTTAGCCAGGGCGGCGGCGGCTCTTCGCGCCCACTCGGCTCGTCCTGCTCGCGCCGCGCCGCCTGGCGGCGCTCCTCGTCCCGCCGGGCCGCCTCGATCTCGCGCATCACTGCCTTGACGTCGGCCTGTCCCTCCCGCTCGACGAACTCGCCGGTCAGGCGGGTATTAGCGAACAACTCGCCCTTCTCGAACAGGGCCCACATTTCCGGCGCATAGCGCGTCGTGCGCAGTTCCGGGGCAAACCGGCCGAAGTACAGCGCCATGTTCTCCACGTCCCGGGCCAGCAGGCGAAAGGCGTGGTTGTTGCCGGCGGCGTCCACCGCCTGGGGCAGGTCGATGATCACCGGGCCGTCCTCGGCCAGCAGCACGTTGAATTCGGACAGGTCGCCATGGACCAGGCCGGCGCAGAGCATGCGCACGATCTGGCCGATCATCAGCTCGTGGTAGCGCAGCGCCTCGTCGGCGGTGAGGGTCACGTCGTTCAGGCGCGGTGCCGCCTCGCCGTTGCCGTCGGTGACCAGGTCCATCAGCAGCACGCCATCAAGGAAGTCGTGGGGCTTGGGCACCCGCACCCCGGCATCGGCCAGGCGATAGAGCGCCGTCACCTCGGCGTTCTGCCAGTTGTCCTCGCGCTCACGGCGACCGAACTTGGAGCCCTTGGCCATGGCGCGGTTTTCCCGGCTACCGCGGACCTTGCGCCCCTCCTGGTACTCGGCGGCCTGGCGGAAGCTGCGTTTGTCGGCTTCCTTGTAGACCTTGGCACAGCGTACCTGACTACCGCAGCGCACCACGTAGACCGCTGCCTCCTTGCCACTCATCAGGGGCCGTATCACCTCATCGACCAAGCCGTCCTCGATCAGCGGCTCGATGCGTTTGGGAGTTTTCATCGCCGGTTCCAGCTCCTTCTTGTCGGTCGTCACAGGGGGACGTGTCAGGCAAGTTTCAAGCCAGACGCCGAGAAAGGGAAGTCGGCGTCGTCCCTGAGCGTGCGACTCATCGAAGCGGACAAGATTCCTCGGCCGTGACCGGTTGCACCCTCACCCACCGAAGAAGGCCAAGAAACGTCGCCACTCGGCCTGGGCGACCGCCAGCTCCACCGGCGCGAAGCGCACCTCGTGATGGGCCGGGCACTGGGCCAGGCGCGCCAGGTCCAGCGGATGGATGAAGCCCAGCAGCGGATAGCCGCCCATGGTCTGGCGATCGGCCATGAGCACGATGGGCTGGCCATCGGGCGGCACCTGGATGGCCCCGGTCACCACCCCCAGCGACCATTGGCGGCGGGGCGGTACCAGGGGCGTACCGCCGGCCAGACGGATGCCCATGCGATCGGATTGCGGGCTGATCCGCCAGGGCTGCGCGCAGAGTCGCTGCCGCTGCTCGGTGCCGAAGGCCTCGGCATCGCCGCCAAAGATCACCCGCACGGTCGGCACCGCGCGATAGTCCGGCACGAACCGCGCCGCCGGGCCGCACCCGCGCGCATGCAGCTCGTCCACCGCGGCGCAGTCCAGCTGCTGCCCCGCCACCAGTGCGGCGCCGCTACCGTCCGCACCGCCCAGGCCCTCACGGCGGTTGCTGGCGACGCTGCCCAGGGTCGGCGGCACCTGGAAGCCACCGCCGGCTGCCGCCAGGTAGGCGCGTTGGCCGGCCTGGGCGAAGCCCAATTGCAGGCGCGCCCCGGCCTTCACCGGGAAGCACGACCAGGACGGCAGCGGCTCACCGTCCAGCCGTGCCTCCAGCGGGGCGCCGGTCAGGGCCAGCCAGGTGTCGGTCTCCACCGCGAATTCGGCGCCGCCCAGGGCGATCTCCAGCAACGGCGCCGCCATGGGGTTGCACACCTGGCGATTTGCCCAGCGCGCGGCATGGCCGTCCATGGGTCCGGCAGGCGCCACGCCCAGGTGCTGCCAGCCCTGGCGACCCAGATCCTGCAGCAGGCTCAGGGGACCGGGCTTGATCACCTGCAGACCGCTCATGGCTGACCTCCCTGGGCGCGAAAGACCGCCTCGTCCACCGGCACGAAGCGCACCCGGTCGCCCGGTGCCAATAGGCACGGCGGCTCGGCCCTGGCGTCGAAGACCCGCCACAGGCAACGACCGATCAGATTCCAGCCACCGGGTGAGGCCTGGGGATAGACGGCGGTCTGGCGTTCGGCGATGGCCAGGCTGCCCGCGGGAACGCTGGTGCGCGGCGTGCTGCGCCGGGGCAGCGCGAGGCGTTCGTCCAGCTCACCGAGAAAGGCGAAGCCGGGCATGAAGCCGATGGCGCCCACCTGGTAATCGCGCCCGCTGTGCCGGGCGATGACGTCGTCCTCGCTCAGCCCACAGCGCTGGGCGACCTCGGCCAGGTCGGGACCGGCATAGAGCGTAGGCACCTCGTGCAGCCGGCCTTCCAGTTGGCCACCGGACGCGCCCGGCCAGTCGGCCAGCAGGGGCGCCAGGCCGGCCTGCAACTCGGCCAGGGTCAGTTGCAGCGGATCGTAGTGCACCAGCAGGCTGGTCCAGCCTGCCACCAGGTCGGTCACCGCCATGCCGAAGGCCTGGCGAATCCGTGCGCCCAGACCGGCGATCCGCTGGGGCAGCTGGGCATCCGGGTGCTCCGCCAGCTCGATCAGCAAGGCCGCGACGCCGAACGGCTTAAGGGCGATCATAGGTCGTCCAGCGCCGCGCGCAGGCGCCGCAGCACCGCCAGGGATTCGGCGTTGTCACCGTGCACGCAGAGGCTGTCGGCCTGCAGGCGCATGGGCTGGCCGGCGAAACCGGGGAACTCCTCACCGCGGGCGATGGCGAGGGCCTGGCCGAGGATGCGCTCGGGGTCGTGATGGACGGCACCCGCCTGGCCGCGCGGCGCCAGGGAGCCGTCGGCCAGGTAGGCCCGGTCGGCGAAGGCCTCCAGCAGCAGGGGGACCCCGGCGGCCTCCGCCAGTCGGCGCTCGCGGCCATTGTCGGTCTTGGCCAGCACCATCAGCGGTAGCCCCGGGCGATAGCGGGCGCAGGCGGAGAGCGCCGCGGTCAGCAGGGCATCGTCCTGGACCAGGGCGTTGTAGAGCGCGCCATGGGGCTTCACGTACTCGACCTGCACCCCTGCCGCCCGGCAGAAGGCGTCCAGGGCGCCGATCTGGTAGAGGATCATGGCTTCCACCTCGGCCGGGGTACAGGCCAGCTGCCGGCGACCGAAGCCCACCAGGTCGGGATAGGCCGGATGGGCACCGATCTGCACCCCGTTGGCGACCGCCAGCGCGACGCTGCGCTGCATGGTCAGGGGATCGGCGGCGTGAAAGCCGCAGGCCAGGTTGGCCTGGTCGACCAGGGGAATGGCATGGGCATCGTCGCCCATCGTCCAGGCACCGAAGCTTTCTCCGGAATCGCAATTGAGCAGCAGGCGAGCGGGCATGACAGGTTCCTCAGGGACTAGGACCTGAGTGTCGGAAAGCCGGGGCGATCTTGTCCAACAAAAGATTGCCAGTCGGGGGCGGAGCGACCCCGCGTCCCCCTCCTGCGCGCCGCTCTGCAGCAGGAACGGGATTGCCGGCACGGGCTGCCCTACAATGACGCCTCCGCCACCGCTGCGATTGCCCCATGCCGACCCTGCTCGCCGACTGGCGCCACCCTGACCTGCATCGCCGCGTCTGGGCGCTGGCCGCCCCCATGATCCTCTCCAACCTCAGCGTGCCGCTGGTGACCCTGGTCGACAGCGCCATCGCCGGCCATCTGCCGGAAGCCCGCCAACTCGCCGCGGTGGCCATGGGCGGTGCCTTCTATACCGCGCTGCTTGGCATCCTCGCCTTCCTGCGCATGGGTACCACCGGCTTCGCCGCCCAGGCCAGCGGACGCCGCGACGGTGCCGGTCTGCGCCAGATCCTGCTGCAGGCCGGCCTGCTCGGCGCCGGGCTGTCCCTGCTGTTGCTGCTGCTCGCCAGCCTGCTGCTGGATCCCCTGCTCGTCTGGCTCGGCCTAGATCCCGGCTTCGCCGAAATGGCCAGCCACTTCCTGCACCTGCGCCTGCTCGGCCTGCCCGCCGCCCTGCTCAGCTACGCCGTGATCGGCTGGCTGCTCGGCACCCAGGATGCGCGCACGCCGCTGGTGCTGCTGCTCGCCACCAATGCCGTGAATCTCTTGCTGGTCACGGCGTTCGTGCTCGGTCTCGGCGCCGGGGTGAAGGGCATCGCCCTGGCCTCGGTGCTGGCGGAATGGAGCGGCATGCTGCTCGGCCTCTGGCTGGTGATCCGCCGTCTGCGGCGGTGGCCGGGCCGGATCGACCGCCCGGCCCTGCGCCGGCTCGCCAGCTGGCGACCGCTGCTGGCGGTCAATCGCGACATCTTCATCCGCTCCCTGGCCCTGCAGGCGGTGTTCCTGCTGTTCGCCGCCCAGGGCGCCCAGTTGGGCGAGACCACGGTGGCGGTCAACGCCCTGCTGCTCAACGGCCTGCTGGTCACCGCCTTCGCCCTGGATGGCCT
>CAUQPA010000130.1:0-8626 GCA_963519325.1 uncultured Pseudomonas sp.
CGAGCTGGCCCGGCTACTGCCCATCGAGCTGATCAGCGTGGATTCGGCCCTGGTCTATCGCGGCATGGACATCGGCACCGCCAAGCCCAGCGCCGAGCTGCTGGCGGCCTATCCGCACCGGCTGGTGGACATCCGCGATCCGGCCGAAAGCTATTCCGCGGCCGACTTCCGTACCGATGCCCTGGCGGCCATGGCCGAGATCACCGCCGCCGGGCGCATCCCCCTGTTGGTCGGCGGCACCATGCTCTACTTCAAGGCCCTGCTCGACGGCCTGGCCGACATGCCCAGCGCCGATCCGGCGGTACGGGCCGAGATCGAGGCCCTGGCGGCGGCCGCCGGCTGGGGCGAGATCCATCGGCAACTGGCCGAGGTCGATCCGGTGTCCGCGGCGCGCATCCACCCCAACGATCCCCAGCGGCTGTTGCGGGCCCTCGAGGTGTTTCGCGTCAGCGGTCGCTCGATGACCGAGCACCGCGCGCTGCAAATGCGTGCCACTGCCGATTCGAACGGGGCGCCCCAGACACAATTGCCCTATACTGTCGCCCAATTGATCCTGGCACCCGGCCGGCGTGAGGTGCTCCATGCGCGGATCGCCGAGCGCTTCGAGCTCATGCTGGAACAGGGTCTCATCGACGAAGTCTCAGCCTTGCGGGAGCGTCCCGATCTGCATCCTGGCCTGCCGTCCATGCGATCCGTAGGCTATCGTCAGGTCTGGGAATTCCTGGAAGGGGATTGCACGCGGGAAGAGATGGTGGCGCGTGGCGTGGCAGCCACGCGGCAGTTGGCGAAGCGGCAGTTGACTTGGTTGCGTGGCTGGCCCGCCGCGCAGACGTTCGACAGCCTGGCTTGTGACAATCTGCCGCGGATCTTGAAATGCCTCGCCGGCGACTCCATATCGCCCCGCAGCTGAATCGTTTTTGTCCGCGTGTCCATGGTGGGCAGCGGAAGCTGGCATGTCGCCAGACCGGTATTTTCATTTCTTTAGGAGAGCGACACGATGTCAAAAGGGCACTCGCTACAAGACCCTTACCTGAACACCCTGCGTAAAGAGCGCGTTCCGGTTTCCATTTACCTCGTCAACGGCATCAAGCTGCAGGGTCAGATCGAGTCCTTCGACCAGTTCGTGATCCTGCTCAAGAACACCGTCAGCCAGATGGTCTACAAGCATGCGATCTCCACCGTGGTGCCCAGCCGCCCGGTTCGCCTGCCCAGCTCTGAGACCGGTGAGTCGGATAGCGAATAAATAACAAGAGGAGCGCCCTGTTGTTCTTCGAGCGTCACGAAGGTGGTGAGCGGGCCATTCTGGTCCATCTGGAAGGCCTGCATCCGGAGGCGCGTGAAGATCCTCAGGAGTTTCTCGAACTCGCGCGATCGGCGGGTGCGGAGACCGTGGCCTTTATCACGGTGAATCGCAGCCAGCCGACCGCGCGTTTTCTCATCGGTACCGGCAAGGTCGAAGAGCTGCACGATCAGGTGCACGCCAAGGGCGCCGACTTGGTCATCTTCAACCATGACCTCACGCCCAGCCAGGAACGTAACCTCGAAAAAGCCTTCGAGTGCCGCGTCCTGGATCGTACCGGCCTCATTCTCGACATCTTCGCCCAGCGCGCCCGTACCCATGAGGGCAAGCTGCAGGTGGAGCTCGCCCAGCTCGAGCACATGAGCACCCGACTGGTACGCGGTTGGACTCACCTCGAGCGCCAGAAGGGCGGTATCGGCCTGCGTGGCCCGGGTGAAACCCAGCTGGAAACCGACCGCCGCCTGCTGCGGATTCGCATCCGCCAGATCCGCCAGCGCCTGGACAAGGTGCTGAGCCAGCGCGAACAGGCGCGCCGCGGCCGCCGTCGCGCCGAGATCCCCGCGGTTTCCCTGGTCGGCTATACCAACGCCGGCAAGTCCACCCTGTTCAACAGCCTCACCGCATCCGGCGTCTATGCGGCGGATCAGCTGTTCGCGACCCTCGATCCTACCCTGCGCCGTTTGCAGCTGCCGGACCTGGGGCCGATCGTGCTGGCCGATACCGTGGGCTTCATCCGCCATCTGCCGCACAAGCTGGTCGAGGCCTTTCGCGCGACCCTGGAGGAATCCAGCAACTCCGATCTGCTGCTGCACGTGATCGATGCCCACGAAGAGGATCGGCAGCTGCAGATCGAGCAGGTCGAGGCAGTGCTGCACGAGATCGGCGCCGATGAGCTGCCGATGCTGGAGATCTACAACAAGATCGACCTGCTCGAGGGCGTCGAACCCCACATCCAGCGCGACGACGAGACCGGCCGCCCGATCCGGGTCTGGGTTTCGGCCCGGGACGGCAAGGGGCTCGACCTGATCGGCCGGGCGGTGGCGGAGCTGCTCGGCGAAGACCTCTTCGTCGGGGTGCTGCGCCTGCCCCAGCGCCACGCCCGGCTGCGCGCCCAGCTGTTCGAGCTGGGCGTGGTGCAGCAGGACGATCACGATGACGAAGGCAATATCCTGTTGTCTGTACGAGTACCCCGCGCCGAACTCAATCGACTGCTCAGCCGGGCCGGTGAAGAGCCGGAAGTCTTTATCCAGCAACATGTTTTGCAATAAACCCCTGCTCGGCGCTTTTGTCCGGGCAGGGACCATCCGGTAGCATTGGTCGACGCGCCATTTCGGCGCGTTTTCGCGTTATCAGTAGGGAGAGCGCTATGGCTTGGAACGAGCCCGGTGGCAACTCGAACAATCAAGACCCCTGGGGCGGCCGCAACAACAACGGCGGCGGCAATGGTGGACGCAAGGGGCCGCCGGATCTCGACGAAGCCTTGCGTAAGTTTCAGGACCGCATCAACCGCCTGGTAGGCGGCAAGAAGCGTTCCGGCGGCAGCGGCGGCGACAGTCTCGGCTCGGGGGGTGGCAAGGGTCTGCTGCTGCTCGGCGTGCTGCTGGTCGGCGCGCTGTGGCTGTACAACGCCGTCTACGTGGTGGACGAGCAGGAGCAGGCCGTGGTGCTGCGCCTGGGCAAATACCATGAGACGGTTGGGCCCGGCCTGAACATCTACTTCCCGCCCTTCGAGACCAAGTACCAGGAAAACGTCACCCGCGAGCGGGCCTACAGCAAGCAGGGCGCCATGCTGACCCAGGACGAGAACATCGTCGAGGTGCCGCTGACCGTCCAGTACCGCATCACCAACCTCAAGGACTTCGTCCTCAACGTGGACCAGCCGGAGGTCAGCCTGCAGCAGGCGACCGACAGCGCCCTACGTCACGTGGCCGGCTCCTCGACCATGGACCAGCTGCTGACCGACGGCCGCGAGCAGGTCGCCACCAGCGTCCGCGAGCGCCTGCAGCGCTTCCTCGACACCTACGGCACCGGCATCACCGTGACTCAGGTGAACATCCAGAGCGCCTCGGCGCCGCGCGAGGTCCAGGAAGCCTTCGACGACGTCATCCGCGCCCGTGAAGACGAGCAGCGCGAGAAGAACCAGGCCGAGGCCTATGCCAACGGGGTGATTCCCGAGGCCCGCGGTGCGGCCCAGCGCATCATCGAGGAAGCCAACGGCTACCGCGATGAAGTCGTCGCCCGTGCCCAGGGTGATGCCTCGCGCTTCAGCCAGCTGGCGGTCCAGTACGCGGTCAATCCGCAGCTGACCCGCGAGCGTCTGTACATCGAGACGATGCAGGAAGTGCTCCGCCAGTCGAGCAAGGTCATGGTCACCACCCAGGCCGGCCAGAACCTGCTCTATCTGCCGCTCGACAAGCTGATGCAGAACCGTGCCCCGGCACCGACCTCGGCGATCAGCAGTGGCGCTGCACCGGCGGCGTCGAGCGACACGGCCGCTTCGGTCATTCGCAATCTGCCGCAGTCCACCGAAGCGCGTACGAGGGAGAGCCGCTGATGAGCAATAAATCGCTGGCCGCGCTGATCGTCGTGGTCGTCCTGGGCCTCGCCGCCTGGAGCAGTCTGTTCGTGGTGAAGGAGACCGAGCGCGCGGTGATGCTGCGCTTCGGTCGCGTGGTCGAGCCCAATCTGGAGCCCGGCCTGCACTTCAAGATTCCCTACGTCAACCGGGTGCGCAAGTTCGATGCCCGCCTGCAGACCCTGGATACCCCGACGCAGCGCTTCCTGACGCTGGAAAAGAAAGCGGTGATGGTGGATGCCTACGCCAAGTGGCGCATCTTCAACGCCGATCGCTACTACACCGCGACCTCGGGTCTCAAGCAGATCGCCGACGAGCGCCTGCTGCGCCGCCTGGAAGCGGGTCTGCGCGACCAGTTCGGTCGTCGCACCCTGCACGAGGTGGTGTCCGGCGAGCGTGACGCCATGGTCGGCTCGCTGACCGCCGCGCTGAACAAGATGGCCAACCAGGAGTTGGGTATCGAGGTGCTGGACGTACGCGTCAAGGCCATCGACCTGCCCAAGGAAGTCAGCCGCAGTGTCTACGAGCGGATGAGCACCGAGCGTGAGCGGGAAGCCCGCGAGCATCGTGCCAAGGGTCGCGAGCTGGCCGAAGGCATCCGTGCCGATGCCGATCGTCAGCGCCGCGTGCTGCTGGCCGAAGCCTATCGCCAGGCCGAACAGGCCCGTGGCGAAGGCGACGCCCAGGCGGCCCAGGTGTATTCCCAGGCCTACTCGAAGAATCCGTCGTTCTTCTCCTTCTATCGCAGCCTGCAGGCCTATCGCTCCAGCTTCTCCAGCAAGAGCGACGTCTTGGTGCTGGATCCGAAGAGCGATTTCTTCAAGTATTTCCAGAGTCCGGGGCAGTGAGGGGCGGGATGAACGGCAGCTAGGCTTCACTCGTCGTTCATCCCCGATCGCCGATTTTTTCGTGTTATCATGAATCAGCCGGGGCCATCCCCGGCTTTTTTGCGTCCGTACGAAACCCGTGGAAGGGCAACGCCCTGGCTGATCCGGGTAGCAATCCACGGCAAAGCGGCTCGTTTCGGCAGCAGGACTTCCCCGGGAGTTCGCTGCATCGACCTTGGCAGCCGCGTGCCGATCCATGACATGGAGAAGAGGCCTAATGGCTACGGTAGACCGCTGGCTGCTGCCTGACGGTATCGAGGAAATCCTGCCGCCCGACGCGGCGCGCATCGAGGCCGCCCGGCGTCGGGTGCTGGAGCTGTTCCACTGCTGGGGCTACGAGTTCGTCATCACCCCGCACCTGGAATTCCTGGAATCGCTGCTCACCGGCGCGGCCAAGGAACTGGAGCTGCGCACCTTCAAGGTGACCGATCCCAATTCCGGCCGCCTCATGGGCTTTCGTTCCGACATCACGCCCCAGGTGGCCCGCATGGAGGCCCATAGCCTCAAGCAGAACGGCCCGAGCCGGCTGTGCTACGCCGGCAGCGTGCTGCATACCCGGCCACGGGCGCTGTCCACTTCGCGCAGCCCGATCCAGGTCGGCGCCGAGCTCTATGGTGTCCCCGGCAGCGAAGGGGATCTGGAAGTCATCAGCCTGATGCTCGACGTGCTCGAGCAGGCCCAGGTGGCCGATGTGCACATGGATCTCGGCCACGTCGGCATCTATCGCGGGCTGTGCCAGGTCGCCGGCGTCTCGGGGGCCAGCGAGCAGCAGCTGTTCGACGCCCTGCAGCGCAAGGCGGTCGACGAGGTCGCCGAGCTGACCGCCGCCTTGCCCGCCGCGGAACGTGGCTGGTTGCGCGCCCTGGTCGAGCTGTGTGGCGATGCCTCCGTGCTGGGCCAGGCCCGGCAGCGCCTGGCGGGTGCCCCGGCGACGGTGACCCAGGCGCTGGACGAGCTGGAGGCCCTGGCCGAGTCGTTGGCGGGTCGCTTCCCGGGCGTGCCGCTGTATTTCGATCTGGGTGAGCTGCGCGGTTATCACTATCACACCGGGGTGGTCTTCGCCGCCTTCGTACCCGGTACCGGGGAGTCCATCGCCCAAGGCGGGCGCTACGACAACATCGGTGCCGACTTCGGTCGTTCGCGGCCGGCTACCGGCTTTTCCACCGACCTCAAGACCCTCGTCGAGCTGGGCACCGCCGTGCTGGACGAGCCGCGTCGCGGCATCTGGGCACCGGCAGGCCATGCTCCAGCGCTCTGGCAGGCCGTGCGCGAGTTGCGCGCCGCCGGCGAGCGGGTGGTCCAGGCTACCCGCCACGATGACGAGGGTCAGCTGCGCACCGCGGGCTGCGATCGGCAGCTGGTCGAGCGGCAGGGCGTCTGGGCGGTAGTGCCCTTGAATTCCTAAACACCGGATCTGGCATCCGGGTGAACGTGAGCATCGTCGGCCTGGCCGACAGAAATCTTCCTGACAGGGGATAAGGTTATGGGTAAGAACGTCGTCGTCCTGGGCACCCAGTGGGGTGATGAGGGCAAGGGCAAGATCGTGGACCTGCTGACCGACCAGGCCGCTGCCGTGGTGCGTTATCAGGGCGGCCACAACGCCGGCCATACGCTGGTCATCGATGGGCAGAAGACCATCCTGCGGCTGATTCCCTCGGGCATCCTGCGCGCCGACACCCAGTGCCTGATCGGCAATGGCGTGGTGCTGTCGCCGGAAGCCCTGTTCAAGGAAGTCGGCGAGCTGGAAGCCCGCGGCGTGCCGGTGCGCGAGCGCCTGCGCATCAGCTCCGCCTGCTCGCTGATCCTGCCCTACCACGTGGCCCTGGACCAGGCCCGCGAGAAGGCCCGCGGTGAAGCCAAGATCGGCACCACTGGCCGCGGCATCGGCCCGGCCTACGAAGACAAGATCGCCCGTCGCGGTCTGCGGGTCGGCGACCTGTTCCACCCCGAGCGCTTCGCCGCCAAGCTCAAGGAAGTGCTGGACTACCACAACTTCGTCCTGCAGAACTATTTCAACGAACCGCCGGTGGACTTCCAGAAGACCTACGACGAGGCCATGGAGCACGCCAAGGTCATGCAGCCGCTGGTCATGGACGTGGTCAGTCGCCTGCACGAGCTGCGCAAGGCCGGCGAGAACCTGATGTTCGAAGGCGCCCAGGGCACCCTGCTGGACATCGACCACGGCACCTATCCCTTCGTCACCAGCTCCAACACCACCGCCGGTGGCGTGGCGACCGGTTCCGGCGTGGGTCCGCTGTACCTGGACTACATCCTGGGCATCACCAAGGCCTACACCACCCGTGTCGGCTCCGGTCCCTTCCCGACCGAGCTGTTCGACGAGACCGGTGCCTACCTGGCCAAGCAGGGGCACGAGTTCGGTTCCGTCACCGGTCGTCCGCGCCGTTGCGGCTGGTTCGACGCCGTCATCCTGCGGCGTTCCATCGAGATCAACAGCATCTCCGGTCTGTGCCTGACCAAGCTGGACGTGCTCGATGGCCTGGAAACCGTGCGCATCTGCACCGGCTACAAGGACGCCGCCGGCAACCTGCTGACCGAGGCGCCCACCGACGCCGACAGCTACACCGGTCTGCAGCCGGTCTACGAGGACATGCCGGGCTGGAGTGAGTCCACCGTCGGCGCCCAGAGCCTCGAGGCCCTGCCGGCCAATGCCCAGGCCTACATCCGCCGCATCGCCGAGCTGGTCGAGGCGCCGATCGACATCGTCTCGACCGGTCCGGATCGCAAGGAAACCATCGTGCTGCGCCATCCCTTCGCCTGAGTGCGCCAAAAGGATGCAGCCTGAAAAGCCCCGCCCCGCGGGGCTTTTCGCATTCTGGGGTGGGAGCGACGCTGGTTGATCCAGGGCAACCGCTGGTCCGGAATGGCCAGCATATTGCTATGACTATTCAAGGTTGTGGCTCCAGCTCTTCGCGGGTCGGCCGACAGCCTGTCACTGTCCCTTGCCGTTGGAGACCCCCATGTCGTTTCTCTTGTCCTTGCTGCGCAGTCGCCTGTTGCTGCCGGTGTTCGTCAGTCTGGTGCTCGCGGTGGTCCTCCAGGTCGCCCTGGCGGTGTGGCTTACCCAGGATGCGGTGAAGGGTCTGCAGTCGGGGCTGGCCGAGCGGCTGTCGGGCGAGTCCGAGCGGCTGGCCGATACCCTGCGGCAGGCCGGTGGCGAGGTGGATGGCAGCCTGGCCGAGCTGGCGGGTCAGACCCGCACGCGCCTCGCCGAGGGCCTGTCGCAGCGCCTCACCCGGGAGCGGCAGCAGGTGGGCGAGACCCTGACCGCTACGTTGAAGAGCAATGCCCGGAACCTCGCCGAATTGCTGGCGGGCGTCGCGCCCAAGGCGATGTGGGATGCCGACGTCCCGGCGCTGTCCGACCTGGCGCGTCGGGCGCAGAGCAATCCCGACGTGCTCTTCGTGGTCTTCCAGGATGCCCAGGGGCAGAACCTGACACGCTACCTCAATCGCCAGGACGAGCGGGTTTCCCGCTTGCTCGCCGCCGGCCAGGGCGAGGGCGCCCTGGCCAAGGTGCTGGAGGCGGCGACCCGTGATCCCTCGGTCTATCGGGTGGACGCCTCCATCAATCCCAATGGGGTGGAGATCGGCAAGGTGGTGGTGGGTTTCTCCACCCAGTCCATCGACCGCGCCGGCGTCGCCCTGGATCAGAGCTTCAAGACCCTCATCGAGGACGCCGGTGGCCTGGTGTCCAGCAGTGTGGCGGCAGCGGCCAAGGGCAGTGCGGCGACCCTGTCGGCGCGCCTGGAAGGGACCCGCCAGACGGCCCTGGCGATGAGTCGCAACGCCAGCGATACGGTCGCCGCCCTGGCCGGGGCGCTGCGTTGGCAGATCGCCCTGGGGC
>CAUQPA010000131.1:0-8613 GCA_963519325.1 uncultured Pseudomonas sp.
TGCACCACCTGCTCCAGCAGGCTGGTGGCGGTACCGGCCATGCCGATGTCGCGGTAGAGCAGGGCGGCGCGGCGCAGTACCAGGGGATCGCTCTGGCCAAGCTTGACCGCCTGGTCCAGGTACTGGCGGGCGGTGACGCTGTCCTGGGACTTGGCGGCGATCTCGGCGGCGCCCAGGTAGAGCTCGGCATCCTTGGGCTGGTCGCTGAGGACGTCGCGATAGAGCTGGCGGGCCTTCTGGGTGTCGCCACTGGCCAGGTACATGCGCGCCAGGGCGGCCTGGGCGGCCTTGTCGTCGGGCCGGGCCTTGAGCGCCGGCGCCAGGGTGTCGTAGGCGGCGGCCAGCTTGCCCTGGTCGGTGAGGCGATCGGCCTGGCGGATGCGATAGCGGGCCAGGAGGTCGTCGTACTGCTGCTTCTCGCCGCTGTCGAGCACCACGCCCTGCAGGTCACGCAGGACGTTGCCCACGGTCTGGTCCTGGTTCATCTGCAGCTGGATGCTGGCGTAGTGCAGCTGCATGCCAGGCGCGGGCCGGGTATCCCCGGAGATCAGCGGCTTGAGCAGTTCCAGGCCGTGCTCGGGATCGCCGGCGGTGGCGAAGGCCTCGGCCAGGTCGCCGATCAGGTCGGGATTGCGCCCGGCGCGGGTCTCCAGGCGCTGCATCAGGCTGCGCGCCTCCTCGCGCCGGCCCTGCTTGGCCAGGGCGACGGTTTCCGCCAGTTGCTCGTTGAAGGTGATGCGCGCCGCCAGGGCGTTCATGTCCGGCGAGCGCTGCGCCTGCGGGATGCGCATCAGGGTCTGCATGGCGCGCGGGTATTCGCCCAGTTCGTTGGACAGCAGGGCGCTGGCATAGAGCACCTCGGGGCGCTGGGCACCGTCCTTGACCAGGCTGTCGACCAGGTCGCGGGCAGCGCGCGGGCGACCCTGGCGTACTTCGAGACGGGCCTGGGCGAGGCGCAGCCAGGGGTCGTCCGGCGACTCCTGGCGTGCCTGTTCGAGCAGGCGCGAGGCGCCCTGCAGATCGCCGCGGGCCTCGGCCGCCTCGGCTTCCTGCATGGCCTGGCCGGCGCGCAGGCGATCCAGGCCCTTGACCTGACTCTTGGCGCTCGGCTGCAGGTTCTTAGTGAGCTGCAGGGCTTCTTCGGTACGGCCCAGTTCGTTGAGCGCGGCGATCCGCCCGTAGTAGGCGTCGACGTTGGCCGGCTCGCGCATCAGCACCTGGCGGTAGGTGGCCTCGGCCAGCTCCCATTGCCGCTTCTGGCTCTGGATGCCGGCGAGGAACAGCTGCGCCTCGACCGCTTCCGGCTTGAGGCGAATGGCCTCCACGCTGAAATCCCGCGCCTGGTCCAGGTCGCGCTTGTTCTCGGCCGCATGGGCGCGTTCCAGCAGGTGGTGATAGCGCGCCTCGTCCAGGGCCGGCTGCCAGGTCTTGCCGCCTTTCTGCACGGCCTGGGTCAGCAGCTGCTCGGCATCGGTGTAGCGTTTCTGCGCCAGGCGAGCGCTACCCAGCTTGCCCAGGGCATCCGGGTCCTGGGGCGTCTTCTTCAGCTGGGCTTCCAGCGCCGAAACGGCGGCCGCGGTCGGGGCGACGTCGGCAGCGGCTGCCCAGGTCGCGTCGGCATGGATCAGCAGGGCGAGCAGGCCGAGGGGCAAGGTGAGGTGCTTGGGCATGGTTCTTTCCGTGAAGGCTGGGAGGCGTCGCTGCAGCACCCGGTCGGCGGCTGGCGCAGAGCTGGAGCGGCTTCGGCTATTAGGGAATAGCTGAACGCAAGCTGAACGGCAAATACAGCGGCGGATGATTCCCGACAGGCCGTGGCGAGTCAACCAAATCGCGCGTTTGAATGCCATCGCCAGGCCCCTCGGCGCTGGCCGCGCCAGGGCTGGCGACGCTATACTCTGCGGCTTTCCCATCGTCTTTCGCAGGCCGTCGACCATGACCGAGTCCGTCTCCGCCTACATGACCCGTCTTGGCCAGGCCGCCCGTGCCGCGTCGCGGGTCCTCGCGCGTACTTCCACCGCGCAGAAGAACCTGGCCCTGAACGCGATTGCCGAGGCCATGGACGCCGATCGTGAAGCCTTGGTCGCCGCCAACGCCGAGGATGTTGCCGCGGCCACCGCAGCGGGACTCGAGTCCGCGCTGCTGGATCGCCTCACGCTGACCCCGGCGCGCATCGAGTCGATGATCACCGGACTCAAGCAGGTTGCCGCCTTGCCGGACCCGGTGGGCGCCATTCGCGATCTGAGTGCCCGTCCTTCCGGCATTCAGATCGGCAAGATGCGGGTGCCCCTGGGGGTCATCGGCATCATCTACGAGTCGCGGCCCAACGTGACCATCGACGCGGCGAGCCTCTGCCTGAAATCGGGTAACGCGACCATTCTGCGCGGCGGTTCCGAAGCCATTCGCTCCAACCGCGCCATTGCCGCCTGCATTCAGCAAGGCCTGGCCAAGGTCGGCCTGCCTGCCGCTGCGGTGCAGGTGGTGGAGACCACCGATCGGGCCGCCGTGGGCGAACTGATCACCATGCCCGAGTTCGTCGACGTCATCGTGCCGCGCGGTGGCAAGAATCTGATCGAGCGCATCAGCAAAGACGCCCGCGTACCCGTGATCAAGCATCTGGACGGCATTTGCCACGTCTATGTCGACGAGGCGGCCGATCTGGCCAAGGCCGAGTCCATCGCCTTCAATGCCAAGTGCTATCGCTACGGCATCTGTGGTGCCATGGAGACCCTGCTGGTCGATGCCCGCGTGGCTGAAGCCTTCCTGCCCGCCATGGCACAGCGCTTTGCGGAAAAAGGCGTGGAGCTGCGCGGGTGCGAGCGGACGCGGGATCTGGTCGAGGCCGTGCCGGCCAGCGAGGCCGACTGGTCCACCGAGTACCTGGCGCCGATCCTGTCCATCCGCATCGTTGACGGCCTGGACGAGGCGATCGAGCACATCAACCGCTATGGCTCTCATCACACGGATGCGATCGTGACCGAGAGCCTTGGTCGTTCCCGGCGTTTCCTGGCCGAGGTCGATTCCAGCTCGGTCATGGTCAATGCCCCGACCTGCTTCGCCGATGGCTTCGAATACGGCCTGGGCGCCGAGATCGGCATCTCCACCGACAAGCTGCACGCCCGCGGGCCGGTGGGCCTGGAAGGCCTGACCAGCGAGAAGTACGTGGTCTTCGGCGACGGTCACGTCCGTAGCTGATGAGCAGCCTGCCCACCCGCATCGGCTTGTTCGGCGGTACCTTCGATCCGGTGCACATCGGTCACCTGCGCGCGGCGCTGGAGGTGGCCGAGGCCCTGGCGCTGGACGAGCTGCGGCTGATTCCCAGTGCCCGGCCGCCGCACCGCGAGGCGCCCAGCGTCTCCGCCGAGGATCGCCTGGCGATGGTGCGGCTGGCGGTGGCCGACGTCGCGACGCTGGTGGTCGATGACCGGGAACTGCGCCGGACGCGCCACTCCTATACCATAGAGACCCTGGAAAGCCTGCGCGCCGAACTCGGCGATGAGGTGCAGCTGTTGCTCATGCTGGGCTGGGACGCCTTCTGCGGCCTGCCGAGTTGGCACCGCTGGCGCGAGTTGCTGGAGCTGTGCCACATCCTGGTCCTGCAACGACCCGACGCCGACAGCGAGCCCTGCCAGGAATTGCGCGATTTCCTGGCGGCGCGCAGTCAGCCCGATCCCCAGGCCCTCAAGGGGCCGGGCGGGCAGATCACCTTTATCTGGCAGAACCCGCTCGCGGTGTCCGCCACCCAGATCCGCGGCCTCTTGGCCACCGGGAAGTCCATCCGCTTCCTGGTGCCCGATGCCGTGCTTGACTACATCCGGACGCACGGCCTCTATCCGGCGTCCTCCTGAACCGAGGTAAGAGCTACACCATGCAAAGCGAACAACTCGTCCAGGTGGCCATCGCCGCCCTGGAAGACATGAAGGCCCAGGACATCATCTCCCTGGACGTCCGTGAGAAGACCAGCGTGACCGACGTCATGGTCATCGCCAGCGGCACCTCCAGCCGCCACGTCAAGTCGCTGGCCGACAACGTGCTGGAAAAGGTCAAGCAGCAGGGCGTGCGCCCGCTGGGCAGCGAAGGCCTGGAAGGCGGCGAATGGGCGCTGCTCGACCTGGGCGACGTGGTCGTCCACGTGATGCTGCCGACCACCCGCGAGTTCTACGACCTCGAGCGCCTCTGGCGCGGTGCCGAGCAGAGCCGCGCCGCCCACGGCGAATAAGCCGGTGCGCCTGCGTCTCATCGCCGTCGGCTCGCGCATGCCGCGCTGGGTCGAGGAGGGCTGGCACGAGTACGTCAAGCGCCTGCCACCAGAACTGCCGCTGGAACTCGTCGAGATCCCGTTGCAGACCCGTGGCAAGAACGCCGACGTCGCCCGGCTGATCCGTCAGGAGGGTGAGGCCATGCTGGCCAAGGTGCAGCCGGGCGAGCGGGTGGTGACCCTGGAGGTCACCGGCAAGCCCTGGAGCACCGAGCAACTGGCTGAAACACTCCAGCAGTGGCGCCTGGAAGCGCGCACCGTCAACCTCATGGTCGGCGGTCCCGAGGGCCTCGCCCCCGAGGTGCAGGCGCGCAGCGAGCAGCGCTGGTCGCTCTCGCCGCTGACCCTGCCGCATCCGCTGGTGCGCATCCTGGTCGGTGAACAGCTCTATCGCGCCTGGACCGTACTGGCCGGCCATCCGTATCACAAGTAGTCCAGACCTGCGATGTCGCAACCCATACGCCTCAAGGACCACGAGAAAGACGCCCAGCTCGTCCGCGCCCGCGTGACGGTCGGCGGGGCGCTGTTTCTCGTGCTCGCCTGCGTACTGGTGGCACGCATGTACTACCTGCAGGTCATCCAGCACGACTACCACTCGACCCTGTCGGAAAACAACCGGGTCCATGTCCAGCCGATCCCGCCTACCCGCGGGCTGATCTATGACCGCAACGGCATCATCGTCGCCGACAACCGGCCGAGCTTCAGCCTGACCATCACCCGCGAGCGCGCCGACAACTGGCGCCAGACCCTCGATACCCTGGTCCAGGTACTGGGCCTGACCGAAGAGGACCGCGAGCTCTTCGAGAGGCGCATGAAGCAGGGCCGGCGTCCCTTCGAGCCGGTGCCGGTGCTGTTCGAGCTGACCGAGGAGCAGATCGCCAAGATCGCCGTCAACCAGTTCCGCCTGCCCGGGGTGGAGGTGACGGCGCAACTGGTGCGGCACTACCCCATGGGCGAGCACTTCGCCCACTCGGTGGGTTACGTCGGCCGGATCAACGAGCAGGAGCTCAAGCGCCTGGATCCGGTGAACTACAGCGGCACCCACCATATCGGCAAGACCGGCGTGGAGCGCTTCTACGAGCCCGAGCTGCACGGCGAGGTGGGCTACGAGGAAGTGGAGACCAATGCTCGTGGCCGGGTCCTGCGGGTGCTCAATCGCACCGACCCCAAGCCGGGCAAGGACATCGTCCTGACCATCGACTCGCGGCTGCAGGCGGCTGCGGAAGCCGCCCTGGGCGGCCGGCGCGGCGCCATCGTCGCCATCCAGCCCAAGACCGGCGAGGTGCTGGCCATGGTCAGCCAGCCCAGCTACGACCCCAATCCCTTCGTCACCGGGATCAGCTTCAAGGAATACTCCGAGCTGCGCGACTCCATCGATCGCCCGCTCTACAACCGCGTTCTGCGCGGCCTCTATCCGCCCGGCTCGACCATCAAGCCGGCGGTGGCCATCACCGGCCTCGACACCGGCGCCACCACGCCCCAGGCCAAGGTGTTCGACCCGGGTTACTACGAGCTGCCCAACTACGACCACAAGTACCGCAACTGGAACCACGGTGGCGACGGCTACGTGGACATGGACACGGCGCTGATGAGGTCCAACGACACCTACTTCTACGATCTCGCCCACAAGATCGGCATCGACCGGCTCTCGGAATACATGGGCAAGTTCGGCCTGGGGCAAAAGGTCGCCCTCGACATGTTCGAGGAGGCGCCCGGGCTGATGCCCTCGCGCCAGTGGAAGCGCGCCACCCGGCGCCAGACCTGGTTCCCCGGCGAGACCCTGATCCTCGGTATCGGCCAGGGCTACATGCAGGTCACGCCCCTGCAGCTGGCCCAGGTCACCGCGCTGCTCGCCAACCATGGCCAATGGATCCGCCCGCACCTGGCCAAGACCCTGGACGGCCAGCCGCCGGTGGATCCCAACCCCATGCCCGACATCGACCTCAAGGACCCGACCTACTGGGACCGGGCCATCCACGGCATGGAGATGGTGGTGCAGAATCCGCGCGGCACCGCCCACCGGCTCAACGTCGGCGCCCAGTACCGCATCGCCGGCAAGAGCGGTACCGCCCAGGTGGTCGCCATCCGCCAGAACGAGAAGTACAACTCGGCGGCGCTCAAGGAGCGGCACCGCGACCACGCCCTGTTCGTCGCCTTCGCCCCGGTCGACAATCCGCAGATCGCCGTGGCGGTGATGGTCGAGAACGGCGAGTCGGGTGGCGCCGTGGCCGGACCGGTGGCGCGCCAGGTGCTCGACGCCTGGCTGCTGGACGATCAGGGTCACCTCAAGGCCGAATACGCCAGGCCCGGAACGGCCGCCGCTACCGCCTCCGCGACCAAGGTGCAGCCATGAGCCTCGCCCCCAATTTCGACCGCACCATCCCCGAAGGGGACGTGATGAAGCGGCGCGCCACCCTGTTGCAGCGCCTGCACATCGACGGTCCGCTGTTGATCCTGCTGCTGATGCTGGGGGCGGCCGGGCTATTCGTGCTCTATTCCGCCGGTGGCCGCAACCTCGACTTGCTGTTCAAGCAGGCCAGTTCCTTCGGCCTCGGGCTGGTGGCCATGGCCATCGTCGCCCAGCTCGAACCGCGCTTCATGGCGCGCTGGGTGCCGCTCGGCTACGTCATCGGCGTGGCCCTGCTGGTGGTGGTGGACGTCATGGGCCACAACGCCATGGGCGCCACCCGCTGGATCAACATTCCCGGGGTCATCCGCTTCCAGCCGTCGGAATTCATGAAGCTCTTGATGCCCATGATGATGGCCTGGTACCTGTCCAAGCGCAGCCTGCCGCCCAACTTCAAGCACAGCCTGATCAGCCTGTCGCTGGTGGTGGTGCCCTTCGTGCTGATCCTCGACCAGCCCGACCTCGGCACCGCCATGCTGGTGCTGGCCTCGGGCGGCTTCGTGCTGTTCGTCGGCGGCCTGCAGTGGCGCTGGCTGATCGGCGCGGTGAGCGCCGCGGTGCCCATGGCGGTGGCCATGTGGTTCTTCGTGCTGCACGACTACCAGAAGCGCCGGATCCTGACCTTCCTCGATCCGGAGATGGATCCGCTGGGCGCCGGCTGGAACATCATCCAGTCCAAGGCGGCGATCGGCTCGGGCGGGGTGTTCGGCAAGGGCTGGCTGCTGGGTACCCAGTCTCATCTGGATTTTTTGCCGGAAAGTCACACGGACTTTATCATTGCCGTCCTCGGCGAAGAGTTCGGCATGGTCGGCGTCTGCCTGCTGCTGGTGCTCTATCTGCTGCTCATCGGGCGCGGGCTGACCATCACCGTGCAGGCCCAGACGCTGTTCGGCAAGTTGCTCGCCGGCGGCGTGACCATGACCTTCTTCGTCTACGTCTTCGTCAACATCGGCATGGTCAGCGGCCTGCTGCCCGTGGTGGGCGTACCGCTGCCGTTCATCAGCTATGGCGGCACCTCGGTGGTCACCTTGTTCACCGGGTTCGGAGTTTTGATGTCGATCCACACGCACCGCAAGTGGATCGCCCAGGTTTAACACGCAACAAAGAAGGGTTAGATGCCGATAATGGGATGGATGCGTCGCTGCCTGCAGGGCCTGGGGCTCGCGGGTGCGATGGGCGTGACGACCGGGGTCGTCGCGGGAGACTACGACGCGGCACCGCAGGCGCGCGACTTCATCGCCGAGATGAGTCAGAGCTACGGCTTCGCGCCGGAACAGCTGCAGGCGCTGTTCGGTGAGGTCGAGCGCAAACAAGCCATCCTCGATGCCATCTCGCGGCCAGCCGAGCGAGTCAAGCCGTGGAGCGAATACCGTCCCATCTTCATCACCGACCGGCGCATCGCCCAGGGCGTCGAGTTCTGGAAGGCCCATGAAGAGGCCCTGGCCCGCGCCGAGCGCGAATACGACGTACCGGCCCAGTTCATCGTCGCCATCATCGGCGTGGAAACCTTCTACGGGCGCAACACCGGCAACTACCGGGTGCTGGATGCGCTCTCCACCCTGGCGTTTGACTACCCGCCGCGCGCGCCCTTCTTCCGCAGCCAGTTGCGCGAATTCCTGCTGCTCGCCCGCGAGCAGCAGGTCGATCCGCTCAGCCTCACCGGCTCCTATGCCGGGGCCATGGGCCTGCCACAGTTCATGCCGGGCAGCTTCCGCGCCTACGCGGTGGATTTCGACGGCGACGGCCATATCAACATCTGGTCCGATCCCACCGACGCCATCGGCAGCGTGGCCAACTACTTCAAGCGCCACGGCTGGTCCGGCCGCGGTCCCACCGCCATCCGGGCCCAGGTCAGTGGCGACCGGGTGGAGGAGGGCGTGGTGGCCGGCATCGAGCCGGTCAAGAGCGTCGCGGAGCTGCGCGCCCTGGGCTGGAACGCCCAGGACCCTGC
>CAUQPA010000132.1:0-8538 GCA_963519325.1 uncultured Pseudomonas sp.
CGTGCTGGTAGACGGCCAGGCCGCGTCTTTCCTGCCAGGGGTAAGGGGTGCGGCGGGCCTTGTCGGCGGTCATCTCGATGGCCAGGGCCATGCCGGTCTGGCGCACCTCGCCGACCTGGGGGTGGTCGACCAGGTGCGCGGTGGCCTCGGCCATGCGCCGGGCCAGCGGCTGGTTGGCGGCGATGACGTTGTTCTCGGCGAAGATGTCCAGGGTCGCCAGGGCGGCGGCGCAGGCCAGCGGATTGCCGGTGTAGCTGTGGGAATGCAGGAAGGCGCGCAGGGTGTCGTAGTCGGCGTAGAAGGCCTGGTAGACCTCGTCGGTGGTCAGGCAGGCGGCCAGCGGCAGGTAGCCGCCGGTGAGGGCCTTGGACAGGCAGAGGAAATCCGGGCGGATGCCGGCCTGTTCGCAGGCGAACATCGTCCCGGTGCGGCCGAAGCCCACGGCGATCTCGTCGTGGATCAGGTGCACGCCGTAGCGGTCGCAGGCCTCGCGCAGCAGGCGCAGGTAGACTGGATGGTACATGCGCATGCCGGTGGCGCCCTGGATCAGCGGCTCGACGATGACCGCGGCGACGCTCTGGTGGTGCTCGGCCAGGGTGCGCTCCATGTGCGCGAACATCTGCCGCGAGTGCGCTTCCCAGCCCATGCCGTCCGGGCGCAGATAGCAATCGGGGCTCGGCACCTTGAGGGTGTCCAGCAACAGGCCCTGGTAGGTCTCGGTGAACAGCGCCACGTCACCCACCGACATGGCCGCCACCGTCTCGCCGTGGTAGCTGTTGGTCAGGGTGACGAAACGGCGTTTCTCCGGCTGCCCGACGTTGCGCCAGTAGTGGTAGCTCATCTTCAGCGCCACCTCGATGCACGACGAGCCGTTGTCGGCATAGAACACCCGGTCGAGGCCGGCCGGGGTGAGGGCGACCAGGCGCTCGGACAGCTCGATCACCGGCTGGTGGCTGAAGCCGGCGAGTATGACGTGTTCCAGCTGGTCGACCTGGGCCTTGATCCGGTCGTTGATGCGCGGATTGGCGTGGCCGAAGACATTGACCCACCAGGAGCTGACCGCGTCCAGGTAGCGCTTGCCGTCGAAATCCTCCAGCCAGACGCCCTCGCCACGGCGGATCGGGATCACCGGCAGCTGCTCGTGATCCTTCATCTGGGTGCAGGGGTGCCAGAGCACCTCCAGGTCACGGCGCATCCAGTCGTGATTGGTCATTGGCGGTCTCCTGGCGGCGGGCCCGGCTGCAAAAGGGGGGCGCAAGCCTAAGCCAGGGCGCGCGACGGGAGCAAGGCGCGGGCCGATTGCCGGTCGCGGCGCCGTCTGGCTGCCCCGGGGCCGCTGGCGTATGCTGCGCCACCGCCATTTCCGGTCCCAGGAGTCTAGAAAAGATGTCGTCGCGTTGGACAGGTTTTACCGTCTGCTTGGCAGCCGGCGTATTCGCTACCAGCCTGAGCGCAGGCGCCGCCGAGAAGGCGCACAAGGACGCCCACAAAGAGGTGCACAAGGCCCCGGAAAAGGCGGCTGCCGCCCCTGCGGCGCCCAGCGGTCCCTCGGTGATCGTGGTCGGCGCCGGCATGGCCGGTCTGGCCTCGGCCTATGAATTGCAGCAGGCCGGCTGGAACGTGACCCTGCTGGAAGCCGGCCCCCGCGTCGGCGGTCGCTCCGGGCTCGCCTCCAGCGAATGGATCGGCGATACCCAGGCCCAGCCGGTCCTCAACCACTATCTGGACACCTTCAAGCTCAAGACCGTGGACGCGCCGTCCTTCGTGCGCACCCCGGGCTACCTGATCGAGGGCCAGTACTACTCCCAGGACGACCTGGCGCAGAAGATGCCGGCCGTGGCCGATGCCCTGAAGCGCGTCGACAAGTCCCTGGACGACCTGGCCGCCGCCATCAGCGATCCGCTGCAGCCGACCGCCACCCCGACCCTGCATGCCCTCGACCAGATCAACGCCGCCACCTGGCTGGACAAGCAGAACCTGCCGCCGGTGGCCCGCCAGCTGATCAACCAGCGCATCCGTACCCGCTATGACGAGCCCTCGCGGCTGTCGCTGCTCTACCTGGCCCAGCAGACCCGCGTCTATCGCGGCGTCGACGACAAGGACCTGCGCGCCGCCCGCCTGCCCGGTGGCAGCGAGGTCCTGGCCCAGGCCTTCGTCAAGCAGATCAAGACGCTCAAGACCGACAACAAGGTGTCGAGCATCGTCCAGGACAAGGACGGGGTGACGGTCAAGGCCGGCAATACCGGCTACAAGGCCGACTACGTGGTCATGGCGGTGCCGCTGCGCGCCCTCGGCCAGGTGCAGATGACCCCGGCGCTGGACGCCACCCAGCAGGCGGCGATCAAGGGCACCACCTATGGCTGGCGCGACCAGATCCTGCTCAAGTTCAAGACCCCGGTATGGGACAGCAAGTCGCGCATGAGCGGCGAGATCTACAGCGACCAGGGCCTGGGCATGCTGTGGGTGGAACCGGACGTGAAGGGCGGCGCCAACGTGCTGGTCAACCTGGCCGGCGACAGCGCGCGCCTGGTGCAGGCCTTCGGCGACAAGCAGATGGTCGACCAGGTGCTGATCCGCTTCCACGCCTTCTATCCCAAGGCGCGGGGGGCCTTCTCCGGCTACGAGGTGCGTCGCTACAGCCGTGATCCGGGGGTGGGCGGCGCCTACCTGGCCTATGGCCCGGGCCAGATCACCCGTTACTGGCGGCTGTGGGAAAAGCCGGCGGGCCGGGTGATCTTCGCCGGTGAGCACACCGATCCGCTCCATCCGGGCACCCTGGAAGGCGCGCTGGCCAGCGGTCAGCGCGCCGCCGGCCAGGTCCGCGACCTCAAGGCCGGCAAGGCCGTGGTCCCGGTGGTCGCCAGCGCCAAGGCGGCGGCCCAGCCCGTCGCCGCGGCCAAGACCGCCGAAGCCGCGCCGGCCAAGGACAGTGGCGAGCACGGCTTCTTCTGGAAGCTGTTCCACTGGTCCTTCTGATCCCCGCCTGACCGACGACGCCCGTCCCAGGGCGTCGTCGATGGATCAGCCACGGCGCGTGAGCGGCGGCTGATCCATCGATTCCTTCGATATTGGATTGCGAGTTTTTCCGCTTTCATTCGATACGTTTGCGGCTAGTCTTAGGCAAAGCTTTTTCAGGAGAGAAAAGCGATGCACTGGCGCAACGACGGCCTTCGCTACGGTCTGGTAAGTCTGGTTCTGCATTGGGTCATGGCCCTGGCGATCATCGCCATGTTTGCCTCCGGCCTCTGGATGCGCACCCTCGACTACTACGACACCTGGTACCACACCGCCCCCGAACTGCATAAGAGCGCCGGCATCCTGCTGCTGATCGCCCTGGTGCTGCGCCTGCTCTGGCGTCTGGTCAGCCCGCCGCCGCCGGTCGAGGGCAGCCCCCTGGTGCGCCGCGCCGCGGGTGCCGGTCATTTCCTCCTCTATGGGTTGATGCTCACCGTGATGGTGGCCGGCTACCTGATCTCCACCGCCGATGGCGTGGCCATCGATGTCTTCGGCTGGTTCAAGGTGCCGGCGACCCTGAGTGGCCTGCCGGACCAGGCCGACACCGCCGGCAAGATCCATCTCTGGTTCGCCTGG
This sequence comes from uncultured Pseudomonas sp., assembly GCA_963519325.1. Lineage (GTDB taxonomy): Bacteria > Pseudomonadota > Gammaproteobacteria > Pseudomonadales > Pseudomonadaceae > Chryseomonas. Next base: position 3,592 of record CAUQPA010000132.1, read on the forward strand.
ACGCTGATCATCCTGGCCGGCCTGCACGTGCTGGCCGCGCTCAAGCACCATTTCGTCGACCGCGACGGCACCCTGGTCCGCATGCTCGGCCGGGTCCATACGCCGCACTGATTGTCTTTCCCACCACCACATGGAGCTCCATCCAATGCTGAAGAAAACCGTCGCCGCCCTGGCCCTGGGTACCGCTCTGCTGGGCGCTGGCCAGGCCATGGCCGCCGATTACAAGATCGACAAGCAGGGCCAGCACGCCTTCATCCAGTTCCGTATCCAGCACCTGGGCTACAGCTGGCTGTACGGCACCTTCAAGGACTTCGATGGCAACTTCAGCTTCGACGCCAAGGATCCGTCCGCTGACAAGATCAAGGTGACCATCAACACCGACAGCTTCGTCCCCAACCACGCCGAGCGTGACACGCACCTGCGCAGAGACGACTTCCTCAACGTCGCCGCCCATCCCCAGGCCAGCTTCGAGTCCACCAAGGTCACCCCCACCGGCGAAGGCACCGCCGACGTCACCGGCAACCTGACCCTGAACGGCGTGACCAAGCCGGTCACCATCAAGGCCCACTTCATGGGCGAAGGCAAGGATCCGTGGGGCGGCTACCGCGCCGGCTTCGAGGGCACCACCACCCTCAAGCTGAAGGACTTCAACATCCAGAAGGACCTCGGACCGAAATCCCAGGAAGTGGAATTCATGCTGTCCTTCGAAGGCGTGCGCCAGTAAGGCGAACCCTGCGGTTTGTAACCAAAAATGCCGGATTCGTCCGGCATTTTCGTTGCTGGCGGTTCCCGCTGACCAGCCGGTCACCACGTCGTGTCGCCGGCAGAACTCGCTCCCCGCCCCATGGTCTGCTACCCAGGTCGGTCGCGCAGGCCCGAGCGTTATCGGCTTCCCTGGTTTCACGCGCAGTCGCATCGCTGCGGCGGCATACCCGAGCCCGGCGCTTGGGTTATTTACAAACAGTCGTGAACGTAAGTATATTTGTCCGATAACAATTCCTATGCTCGAGCCGGTGCGGATCCACGAGGCGCGCTGCGCATGCTCATTTCCCAGCTTTCAAGGACTTTTGATATGCAGATCAAGCCGGCGCATGCCTTTTTCGCTCCCGCCCTGCTGGCCGTGGCCTTGGCCCTGGGCGCCTGCGGCAAGCAGGAGAACAAGGACCAGCAGCAACAGCAGCAGAAGCCTGCGGAAGTCGGGGTGGTGACGATGGAACCCCGCACCGTGACCCTGACCGACGAACTACCCGGGCGCACCTCCGCCTTCCGCATCGCCGAAGTGCGACCCCAGGTCAGCGGCATCCTGCTCAAGCGGTATTTCACCGAAGGCGCCGACGTCAAGGCCGGCCAGCAGCTCTACCAGATAGATCCGCGTACCTATGAGGCCAACGTCAATTCGGCCAAGGCTTCGCTGGCCCAGGCCCAGGCGACCCTGGCCTCGAACCGGCTCAAGGCCCAGCGCTACGGCGCTCTGGTCAAGGAGCAGGCGATCAGCAAGCAGGAAGCCGACGATGCGCTGTCCGTGCAGCGGCAGAACGAAGCCCAGGTGGAATCGGCCAAGGCCGCCCTGCGCAACGCCGAGATCAACCTGGCCTACACCAAGGTCGCCGCGCCCATTGCCGGCCGCATCGGGCGCTCGATGATGACCGAAGGCGCCCTGGTCACCGCCGACCAGACCACCGCCCTGACCAGCATCACCCAGCTCGATCCCATCTACGTCGATGTCACCCAGTCCGCCACCGACCTGCTGCGCCTGCGCCGTGAGCTGGACAGCGGCCAGCTGCAGCGCGTCCAGGGCGAGAACGCCGCCGAGGTCAAGCTGGTGCTGGAAGACGGCAGTGCCTACAGCCGCCCCGGCAAGCTGAAGTTCGCCGAGGTGTCGGTGGATCAAGGCACCGGCTCAGTGACCATCCGCGCCGAATTTCCCAACCCCGACAAGCTGCTGCTGCCTGGCATGTTCGTGCGTGCCCAGCTGCAGGCCGGCGTGCGCCAGAACGCCTTGCTGGTGCCGCAACAGGGCGTGACCCGCGACATCAAGGGCCAGCCCACCGCCATGGTGGTCAACGGCGAAGGCAAGGTCGAACAGCGGGTGCTCAAGACCGAGCGCACCGTGGGCGCCGACTGGCTGGTGACCGATGGCCTGAAGGCCGGTGACAAGGTCATCACCGAAGGCCTGCAGAAGATCCGCCCCGGCGCCGCCGTCACCGCCAAGCCGGCGAGCAACATCGCCTCCGCCGAGCAGAAGCCGGCGGGTCAGGGTCAGTAAGGGGAGCGCCCGATGTCCAAGTTCTTCATCGACCGGCCCATCTTCGCCTGGGTAATCGCCCTGGTGATCATGCTCGCCGGCATCCTGTCGATCCTCAATCTACCCATCAACCAGTACCCGAACATCGCCGCCCCGGCGGTCTCGATCCAGGTGACCTATCCGGGCGCCTCGGCGCAGACGGTGCAGGACACCGTGGTCCAGGTCATCGAGCAGCAGATGAACGGGATCGACAACCTCCGGTACATCTCCTCGGAGTCCAACTCCGACGGCAGCATGACCATCATCGTGACCTTCAACCAGGGCACCAACCCCGATATCGCCCAGGTCCAGGTACAGAACAAGCTGCAACTGGCGACGCCACTGCTGCCGCAGGAAGTGCAGCAGCAGGGCATGCGCGTCGCCAAGTACCAGCGTAACTTCATGATGGTGGTGGGCCTGGTGTCCAACGACCCCAGCCTGACCCGCGAAGACCTGTCCAACTACATCGTCTCCAACATGCGCGATCCCATTGCGCGGACTACCGGTGTCGGCGACTTCCAGGTGTTCGGTGCACAGTACGCCATGCGCATCTGGCTCGATCCGCAGAAGCTGGTGAAGTACCAGCTCACCCCGGTTGACGTCAGCAGCGCCATCCAGAGCCAGAACGTGCAGATCGCCTCCGGTCAGCTCGGCGGCCTGCCGGCGGTACCGGGGCAGCAGCTCAATGCCACCATCATCGGCAAGACCCGCCTGACCAGCGTCGAGGAATTCGGCAAGATCTTCCTCAAGGTCGACCAGAGCGGCGCCCAGGTGCGCCTGCGCGACGTGGCGCGGGTGGAGCTGGGCGGCGAGAACTACTCCATCGATGCCCAGTTCAACGGCAAGCCGGCGTCCGGCATGGCCCTGCGCCTGGCCACCGGTGCCAATGCCCTGGATACCGCCAAGGCGGTGCGCGCCACCATCGAGCGGCTCAAGCCGTTCATGCCCGCGGGCATGGAAGTGGTCTATCCCTATGACACCACCCCGGTGGTGACCGCCTCCATCCACGAGGTGGTCAAGACCCTGGGCGAGGCGATCCTGCTGGTGTTCCTGGTGATGTTCCTGTTCCTGCAGAACTTCCGGGCCACCCTGATTCCCACCATCGCCGTGCCGGTGGTCCTGCTGGGCACCTTCGCGGTGCTGCTGGCGGCCGGGTTCACCATCAACATCCTCACCATGTTCGGCATGGTGCTGGCCATCGGCCTGCTGGTGGACGATGCCATCGTGGTGGTGGAGAACGTCGAGCGGGTGATGGCCGAGGAGGGGCTCTCGCCCAAGGAGGCGACACGCAAGTCCATGGGCCAGATCCAGGGCGCCCTGGTGGGTATCGCCCTGGTGCTATCGGCGGTATTCGTGCCCATGGCCTTCTTCGGTGGCTCGACCGGGGTGATCTATCGCCAGTTCTCCATCACCATCGTGTCCTCGATGGTGCTCTCGGTGCTGGTGGCCCTGATCCTGACCCCGGCGCTCTGCGCCACCCTGCTCAAGCCGGTCAAGCAGGGGCACCACGAGAAGCGTGGTTTCTTCGGCTGGTTCAACCGCACCTTCGAGAGCGGTCAGCACCGCTACGAGCGCAGCGTGGCCGCGGTGATCCGCCACAAGGTGCCCTTCCTGCTGCTGTACGTGCTGATCGTCGGCGTCATGGTGTTCCTCTTCACCCGCATCCAGTCGTCCTTCCTGCCGGAAGAGGACCAGGGCGTGATCTTCGCCCAGGTCACCACGCCGCCGGGCTCCAGCGCCGAGCGGACGCAGAAGGTGCTCGACACCATGCGCGAGATGATGATGAAGAACGAGCCGGGCGTCAGCTCCATGTTCACCGTCAATGGCTTCAACTTCGCCGGTCGCGGCCAGAGTTCGGGCCTGGCCTTCGTCCAGCTCAAGACCTGGGAAGAGCGTCCGGACGCCAAGGACGGCGCTGGCGCCATCGCCGGTCGCGCCATGGGCTATCTGTCGGGCATCAAGGACGCCATCGTCTATGCCATCGTCCCGCCGGCGGTACTGGAGCTGGGTAACGCCACCGGCTTCGACTTCTACCTGCAGGACCAGGGCGGCATCGGTCACGAGGCGCTCATGGCCGCGCGCAACCAGCTGCTCGGCATGGCCGCGCAGAATTCCAAGCTGATGCAGACCCGGCCCAACGGCCTCAACGACGAGCCGCAGTTCAAGCTCATCGTCGATGACGAGAAGGTGCGGGCGCTGGGGCTGTCGCAGAGCGACGTCAACCAGACGCTGTCCATCGGCTGGGCGTCCAGCTACGTCAACGACTTCATCGACCGCGGTCGGGTGAAGAAGGTGTACCTGCAAGGCGAAGCCAGTGCGCGGATGAATCCCGAGGACTTCAACAAGTGGTACGTGCGCAACAGCGCGGGTGAGATGGTGCCGGTGTCGGCCTTCGCCCGCGGCGAGTGGATCTATGGCTCGCCCAAGCTGGAGCGTTACAACGGCATCTCCTCGGTGGAGATCCTCGGTTCCGCCGCGCCCGGCTACAGCACCGGTGACGCCATGGCCGAGATCGAGCGCATGGCCCAGGACCTGCCGCAGGGCGTGGGCATCGCCTGGACCGGCCTGTCCTACGAGGAGCGGCTGTCGGGCTCCCAGGCACCGGCGCTCTATGCCTTGTCGCTGCTGGTGGTGTTCCTCTGCCTGGCGGCCCTGTACGAGAG
>CAUQPA010000133.1:0-8503 GCA_963519325.1 uncultured Pseudomonas sp.
TGACTAGGGCACGCCGGGCAGATCGCGAGCTCTACCTCCTCGATGATCGAACAGCTTGGATGGCTGCTCCTGGAGACGCTTTTAAGTACGTCTACAGTCAGCCTATTCCAGCTAGGCATGAGTCTTATGTCCCGGCCTTGCGTTCCGCCATCGTCTGCTGAGCGGCAGGATACGTTCCGCACCCGCTCACCAGAGGACGCCGCCATGATCGCGGATTGCGCCCGCAGGGCCGGCGCGTCCGGACCGGCAATTGGCCAACACTAGATTGCGCCGAAATCGTCCAGCTCGGCCTGCCCGAATATCGCCACCTACGCGACAACGCCCCAGCCAAGCTGGCCTTGGCGCCAACCCACGAGGGAAAGGGCCTAGGTCTGGCCCAGGCCAGCGCCCTTGGCCTTGAACCCTTAGCACCCGGCTGGTTATTTCGACCGAGCAATAACGGCTGCAAGTTTCAAAGAGGCTACCGACTCAACTCATAGGCGCACATGTTCACCGTCGCCGCCAGGTTGAGGGACTCGATGGCGCCCGAACCGCCAATGGTGAAGGGCTGGGCGCCAAGGGCGGTGAGCTGCTCGCGGGGAACGCCGCGGGCTTCGTTGCCGAACAGGTAGCAATCGAAGGTCTTGAATTCCGCCGCCTGCACGGGCGTGCCTTGCATGTCCAGGCAGGCAAGGCGAGGGAAGCGCTCCCGCAGGCCATCCAGTTCGACGTCCAGCTCCAGCGGGGTGTGGAAGATGGCGCCCATGCTGGCGCGGACGACCTTGGGATTGTAGGGGTCGACGCTGCCGGGGCTGAGCAGGCAGCGAAAACCGCCGAACCAGGCCAGGGTGCGCAGGATGGTGCCCAGGTTGCCCGGGTCCTGGATCTCATGCAGGTAGACGGCGCGCTCGCCTTCGATGGACACCGGCGGAGTCGACGAAGGCGCAGGCATGGGCACCACCGCCAGGATGCCTTGCGGGGTCTTGGTGTCGGCGAGCTGTGCCATCTGCCGGTCGCTGATCGGATGGGTCCGGAACGGACTCTGCCACTGCTCGTAGGCGCCGGTCACATAGAGCTCGGCACGCTGCAGCTCGGGATGCTGCAGGGCGGCCTTTTGCAGCTCCAGCGCCAGGTGCTCGCCCTCCACCAGGAAATGACCGAATTCGGCGCGGTACTTCTTCTGGTGGAGCTTCTTGATGTCGTCGAGCTTCATCAGCCAGCGACCCGGGCCAGCGGGGCGTCCTGCTCGTTACCTTCCGAGAGCATCGCCTTGGCCAAGGCCTCGGCGACCTTGATGCCGTCAACCCCCGCGGAGAGGATGCCGCCGGCGTAACCGGCGCCTTCGCCGGCAGGGTAGAGGCCGCGCAAGTTCAGGCTCTGCAGCGTCTCGTTGTCACGGGTGATGCGCACCGGCGAGGAGGTGCGGGTCTCGATACCGGTCAGGATGGCGTCATGGCGATCAAAGCCGCGGATCTGCTTGCCGAAGGCCGGCAGCGCTTCGCGGATGGCCTCGATGGCGTACTCCGGCAGCGATTGCGCTAAGTCGCCCAGGCGCACGCCGGGCTTGTAGGAAGGCTCCACTTCGCCGAAGGCAGTGGAGGGTACGCCGCGAATGAAGTCGCCGACCAGTTGGCCGGGCGCCGAGTAGTCGCTGCCACCCAATTCATAGGCGCGCGATTCCAGGCGTTCCTGCAACTCGACGCCGGCCAGCGGATCGCCGGGGAAGTCCTGTTCGGGATTGATGCCGACCACGATGCCGGAGTTGGCGTTGCGCTCGTTCCGCGAGTATTGGCTCATGCCATTGGTCACCACGCGACCCGGCTCGGAGGTGGCGGCCACCACGGTGCCGCCTGGGCACATGCAGAAGCTGTAGACGGCGCGGCCATTCTTGGCGTGATGGACGAGCTTGTAGTCGGCGGCACCGAGCTCCGGGTGGCCGGCGTACTTGCCCAGGCGAGCCTCGTCGATCATGCCCTGGGGGTGCTCGATGCGGAAACCGACGGCGAAGGGCTTGGCTTCGATATACACGCCCTGGCGGTGCAGCATGCGGAAGGTGTCGCGGGAGCTGTGGCCCAGGGCGAGCACCACATGGCGGCTACGCAGGGTCTCGCCGCTGGCCAGCACCACGCCTTCGAGCTGGCCGTCATCGATCAGCAGGTCGGTCACCTTGCTCTCGAAGCGGACCTCGCCGCCGAGGGCGATGATTTCCTCGCGCATGGCCGCGACCACGCCGGTGAGGCGGAAGGTACCGATGTGCGGCTTGCTGACGTAGAGGATCTCTTCCGGCGCGCCAGCGCGGACGAATTCGTGCATCACCTTGCGCGCGTAGAACTTCGGGTCCTTGATCTGGCTATAGAGCTTGCCGTCGGAAAACAGGCCGGCACCGCCTTCGCCGAACTGCACGTTGGATTCGGGCGTTAGCACCTTCTTGCGCCACAGCGCCCAGGTGTCCTTGGTGCGGCTCCGTACATCCTTGCCGCGCTCCAGCACGATGGGCTTGAAGCCCATCTGGGCCAGCAGCAGGGCGGCGAACAGGCCGCAAGGACCGAACCCCACCACCAGCGGGCGCTCGGTCAGCTGGGCCGGAGCTTGGCCGACGGGGTAGTAGCCGGTATCCGGCGCAGGGCGCACGTGCAGGTCATTGGCAAAGCGCGCCAGCACCGCTGCTTCGTCCCGTACTTCGAGGTCGATGATGTAGATGAACAGGATGACGCTGTTCTTCTTGCGCGCATCGTAGCTGCGCTTGAACACGGTGAAATCGAGGAGGTCGGCGTCGCGCAGCTTCAGACGCTCCAGGATGGCCTGGCGCAATTCGGCGGGGGTGTGGTCAAGCGGCAGAGACAGTTCGTTGATGCGAATCATGACAATAATCCTGGCCGGTGACTCCGGCAAAGGAAGGGACGAGGAGGGGTAGGGCGGCGATTGTACCCGGCGGCCCTGGCGCTGTCAGGCCGGGACGATGGGCGCTCCACTGGGCGGCCTGGCGGTCGTTCCGGCGATCGCCGATTCGTCCCCGGGCGTTATCGGCTTATAATCGCCGCCACTTTGCGGCCGGCCAGACCTGGCGCGCGTCCGCTCCTCACCCGCTTTCCCGTGGTAGCTCCAACATGAAAAGATCCAAAAGCAGCCGTCGCTGGCTGGATGAACACGTCAACGATCCCTACGTCAAACGCGCTCAGAAAGACGGCCTGCGCTCGCGCTCCAGCTACAAGCTGATCGAGCTCAACGAGAAGGACAAGCTGATCCGTCCCGGCATGCTGGTCATGGACCTGGGCTCCGCGCCCGGTGGCTGGTCGCAGGTGGCCGGTGGCATCGTCGGCGACAAGGGCCGCGTGGTGGCCACCGACATCCTGCCCATGGGAGCCCTCGACAACGTCGACTTCGTCCAGGGCGACTTCACCGACGATGCCGTCTTCCAGAAGATCCTCGGCGTGCTCGATGGCCGCCAGCCCGATCTGATCGTCTCCGACATCGCGCCCAACATCAGCGGGGTCGCGGCCGCCGACCAGGCCGCCGCCATGTACCTGGTGGAGCTGACCCTCGACCTGGTGCGCCAGGTGCTCAAGCCTGGCGGCAACTACGTGGTCACGGTGTTCCAGGGCGAAGGCTCCGATGTCTTCCTGAAAGACGTACGCACCTCCTTCGAGAAGGTGTCGATCCGCAAGCCCGAGGCCTCGCGGCCGCGGTCGCGCGAGGTCTATCTGGTGGGCAAGGGCTTCAAGGGTTGAGCGAGCCTCGCTGGCGAGTGCGCTGACGCTCAGCCGTCGCCGGTCAATCAGCGAAACGGCGGTCTGGCAGTTGGATGTGGGCACTCAGTGGCTCAGGACCGGTGAGCCCATCGCCCGGGTGCCAGCGGGAAAGCCATGGCGACGAGCCGAGAAGGCGATCGCCAGAGCGCTCAAGGCCAGCGCCAGCACGACCCAGCTCAGGGATTGAGCACCAAAGGTTTCCAACAGTACCCCACCGAGAATGCCGCCCCCGGCGATGGCGCTGTTCCAGGTCACGACGTTCATCGCCAGGGCCGCGTCGGCCCCCGAACCTGCCGTGTCGGCCAGGGCGGTCTGTAGCAGGGTTGCGGCGCCGCCGAAGGTCATCCCCCAGACGAATACGCCCAGGTACTGCACCAGGCTGGAATCGCTCTCGAGCCCTAGCAGCAGCGCTACCGCGGCGAAGGTCGCCAGGCTGACCAGTACCGCCCGCCGCAGACTGTGGTCGACGATACGACCGGTTATCCAGATGCCCAGCAGCGACGCCGCACCGAAGGTCAGCAGGACCAGATCGACGTGCTCGCGCAGCCCGGCCTGGGCGACGAAGGGGGCGATGTAGGTGTACAGGACGTTGTGCGCCAGCATCCAGGTGAAGACCACCGCGAGGATGGCGCGGATGCCCGGGGTCTGCAGCACCTGGCGCAGCGGCAGCCGCTGGCCTGAGGTTTGCCCGGGATAGTCCGGCACCTTGGCTATTACCCAGACGATCAAGCCCAGGGTGAGCACGGACATCGCCGCGAACGCGAGCCGCCATCCCAGCAAACCACCCAGCCAGGTCCCCAGCGGTACGCCCAGTGACAAGGCTACGGGGGTGCCGATCATCGCGACGGCCATCGCCCGCCCCTGGAGGCGCGGCACCACCATCCGCCGGGCGTAGCCGGCCAGCAGGCTCCAGGCGAGTCCGGCTGCCGCCCCTGCGGCGAGCCGCGCGATCAAGGTCAGGGTGTAGCTGGAGGACAGGGCGGTCAGGGTATTGAACAGCAGGAATCCCAGGAGGGTGGCGAGGAGCACGCGGCGTCGCCGCCAGCCTGCCGTGGCGATCGTCAGCGGGATCGCGGCGACGAGTGACCCGACGGCATAGGCGGTCACTGTCTGGCCCGCCAGGGCGTTCGAGACGTCCAGCCCCTCGGCGATCTCGGGGAGCAAGCCAGCCGGGAGGGTCTCGGTCATGATGCAGATGAAGCCGGTCATGGCGAGGGCCAGCAGCGCGGCTACGGGAAGCCGCTCGGGATTAGCGTCTGAATTCACGGTAGGTACGTCCTTAGATATGTATCGGTCGATATATATCTAAGCAGTCGCGTCTCTCATGGTCACGAGTTCTGTATCGATTAGTATTTAAGTCTGGTGAAGCGGGAGATCTGTCATGGCTCAATTGGGGCGTCCACGGTCGTTCGATCGCACCGAGGCGATCGACGCGGCAATGCTGCTGTTCTGGCGGTACGGCTACGAAGCGACCTCTTTGGCGCGGCTGAAGGGCGCGATTGGCGGCGGCATCACCGCGCCCAGTTTCTATGCGGCCTTCGGCTCGAAAGAGGAACTGTTCAAGGAGGTGGTCGCCCGCTACATGGCGACCCATGGACGGGTGAACGATCCCCTGTTCGATGAAGCGCTGGCACCCCGTGAGGCTATCGAAACGGCCTTGCTGCGGTCGGCACGGATGCAATGCGATGAGCGTCTGCCCAAGGGCTGCCTGGTTGCGCTCGGCATCCTGGGGTCCTATGCCGACGAAGAGAGCAGCGTGGCCCTGCCACTGCGCCAGGCGCGCGCCCGGACGCGGGCTGGCTTGCTGTCTTGCGTCAGGCGGGGAATCGCCCGCGGCGACCTCGCGGAGGCTACCGATGCCGGCGCCTTGGCTGCCCTGTTCGAAGGCTTCATGCTGGGCCTCTCGCCGATGGCGCGCGACGGCGTGCCACTGACGGTGATCGAGGGGGCCGTCGGTCAGGCGATGCGGCTGTGGGAACTCAATTCCCTCGCTGGGAGAAGCGCAGCGCCTCACGGCTGATGGCGGTTTGTCGTGGCGCCTGGACGTCTGCACCGGGGAACCAGGTCTGCCGCCGTGGCTATCATTCCTGGCTCTAGGTATAGCGAATCGAGACGGCGGAGGCTTCGGCTCCGATCCCGGCGGGACGCCTTTCCAGGGCCACGACGGTCAACGTCAGCTAGCGGCTAGCCATTCTCGGCCAAGCCTGCCGGTGTCATGGCAACACCCGCTTTTAACGGCTGTCCGCCAGGGAGATGCGGTCGATGACAGCTTGATACGCCGCCAGGTCGAGAAACGCCTCGACTCTCGTTGCTCGGCCATCCCGTAGCTCGAAGATCCAGACGTAATCGTTTCTGTAGGGCGCACCATCCACCGCGGTACCCGTACCGTCCCACCGCACCACCACCGTGTCGCCCTCCGCCCAGATGGCTTGCACATTAGGCACGATGGGCTCGGCCAGGCGCTGCGCGAAAGGCCGGACGGCGCGTTGGAGAAAATCCTCGCGTCCTCGATAGACACCCGCCGCCGGCCCGCTGCCTTGAATCGTCCAGACCACCTCGGGCGAGAGGATGACTTCGAAAAAGCTGCCGCGGCCCGCCTGCCAATCCTTGAAGGCCTGCTCGATGAGTGCGCGGTTATGCTCCGGCGTCGACCGGCTTTGCGCGTTGCTCAAGCTACTAAAGAGTACAGCGCAAGCCAGTAGCCCGCTCACGGTCAAACGTTGCGAAAGGTTCATGACGGTACACTCCCGCAGCCAGCCTAGGGTGATGGCCGCATTGAAAGGGTTCGTTCCGATCGCCTGAGCCATCGGTAGAACACACCTTAGCGATACCCGCCTGGATGGATAACGGGTCGCCTGCTGGACGACATGGTTAGCCCGTCTTACCAGAGGTTGCGCTATGCGACAGCAGCTAGCACTTAGCCGCCTGGCCCGGGGCCGTGCCAGGATTGGCCAGGAAGGTCTGGCGGCGTCCGAGGCCCTGCGAGCGCCGGTGTCCACCCGAGACAGCCGTTTTCGGTTTAGCCGCTAGTGTCTCTGCCGCCGAGATAGACACATCCGTCATACGTCTTTTCATTACTCATCATTCCCGCCTACGCCTATCCGATGGCAAAATCCTTGAAGACCTCAGGCAGGAGCGGGTGCAGGTCCATGGCAAGATCCCCTCTAGAAAACCCGCGGCGGACCTGCGTTCCCACGTTGGCCTTGAGCAGTAGGTAGAGGCGGATCCTGCTTGGCCGCCAGACGGCCAGCGACGGCGGGCAGCTACGGCCTGGTCGTTAGATGGCACCCAAGGCGATCGTCCTCGATGCGCCAACGCCCTTCGTTATCCTTCGGATTTCCATCAGAGTTCGCCATGCCCATCGACGTCGACGCTATTCCAGACAGCCCCGCCTTTACCAAGGAGGCAGACGTCGTGGTCATCGGCGGGGGTATCGTGGGGGCCTGCACCGCCTACGAACTTGCCCGTGCCGGCGTTTCCGTGGCGTTGGTGGAAAAGGGGCGGGTGGGGTGCGAGCAATCCGGGCGCAACTGGGGGTGGGTGCGCCAGCAGAATCGCGACCTGTTCGAGCTGTCCCTGGCGATGTACAGCTTACGACGTTGGGGCGAGCTGGGCGCTGAAATCGGCATGGACTTAGGCTTCCGGCGCGAGGGCATTCTCTACGGCACCCGGCAGGAGGCCGACGTCGCCCGCTGGGAGCGTTGGGGGCAGGGCGCCAAGGAGCTCGGCTTTGTCAGCCACCTGCTCTCCGCCGAGGAAACCAAGCGGCGCCTGGGCGGCGCGATCTCCGGCTGGGTAGGCGGGCTCTGGTCGCCGGACGATGGCCGCGCCGAGCCCTCGAAGGCCGCGCCCGCGATAGCCAAGGGCGCCCAGGCCCTTGGCGCGAGCCTTCACCAGCAGTGTGCGGCGAGGGGACTCGAGATCACCAATCGCCGGGTGACCGGGGTCTGGACCGAACATGGCTTGATCAAGGCATCAACCGTCGTCTGCGCGGGCGGCGCCTGGAGCTCTCGCCTGCTACGCCAGTATGGTATCGAGCTGCCGGTGGCCAATATCGTCGGTACGGCGTTACGGACTACGGTCGCCCCGGAGGTGTTCGCCGGCTGCCTGAGTACGCCGGATTTCGCGCTCAGGCGGCGGCTCGACGGCGCCTATACCGTGGCCATCCCCGGCTTCGGGCGGATGGAGCTGGCTCCCCAGGGCATCCGCTATGCGGCGAAATTCCATGAGATGTACCGAGCCAAGCTGGCGAAGAAGTTGAAGATCCGGATCGGCCGCAGTTTCTTCGCGGGCCCCGAGGCGTTGGGCAGCTGGACTCTGGACCAGGTATCGCCTTTCGAGAAGATCCGCATACTCGACCCGGTGCCCGATCGCGAATTCCTGTCCATGGCAATCGAGCGCCTTACCCGCGAGTTTCCGTCGCTGGCCGGGATCAAGGTAGCCCATGCCTGGGCCGGATTGATCGATACGACCCCGGACATAGTGCCGGTGATTTCCTCGGTGGCGACGCTCCCCGGCTTGGTCATAGCTTCAGGTTTCAGTGGTCACGGCTTCGGTATCGGACCCGGGGCGGGGCGCCTGGTCAAGGAGCTGGTGCTGAACGAGAAGCCTTTCGTCGATCCCGCACCCTATCGCCTGTCGCGCTTCAGTGACGGCTCGAAAATCCGGCGGCCCGAGATGATGTAGGTGGTCTGCAGGGACGTCCTTGTCCCTGGTTTTCAGGCAGCCGTCACGGCCGCAAGCTGGGCGAGGTCGTCCTCGCCCAGCACCCGCTC
>CAUQPA010000134.1:0-8480 GCA_963519325.1 uncultured Pseudomonas sp.
GACCACCGGCAGCGGGCGCTTGACCAGCCGGCCGATGAGCAACAATGGCGACGTCGAGTACGACGGCGACTCCTGGTTCTATGCCTACGAGGATTCGGCCAAGATCCGCGACATCGAGCAGGACCCGGCGGTGGGCCTGACCTTCACCGAAGGCAAGAGCCTGCTCGGCAAGCCGGGCCTCTTCGTCGCCATCGAGGGTCGGGCCGAGTTGATACGCGATAAGGCGCAATGCGAGGCGCACTGGACCAAGAGCCTGGACCGCTGGTTTCCCCAGGGTACCGACACGCCCGGCATGATCCTCATCAAGGTGCAGGCCGAGCGCATTCGTTACTGGGATGGGGAGGAAGAGGGCGAGTTGCGACCCTGAGGTCCTAAAAGCAGGTCGCGAAGGTCTCCACGACCTCAAGTCCTTCGTCGACGATGCAGCCCTGGCGCCACTTGTCGAAGGTGAGACAGGGATGGGAGGTGCCCAGGGCGATGATGTCGCCGATGGCCAGCGCGGTCCCCGGGGCGACGACCATGAAGGCGTGCTGGTCCATGATGGCTGTGACCGTGCAGCCGCTGACGTCGACGGCTTCGGCAGCGGTCTGGCCGGGCCGGTAACGGCGCAGCGGCAGCGGCAGGCCGGCATCATGGGCGATGTCGCGCTTGCCCAGGGCCAGGATGGCGAAACCGGGTTCGGGCATGGATTGCACATGAGCCCAGACTTCCAGCGCCGGTTGCAGGCCCTCGTTCAGACCGGTGCGGGCCAGCACGCCACGCTGGGCCTCGCGATAGATCCCGTGGTCATGGACCACATAGCTGCCGGGCCGCAGCACGGCGAGAAAGCGCTCGCGCACTTCCAGCCGGTCGAAGGCGGCGGCGATCAGGTCGTACCAGGCCGAACCCGAAGCGGTGACGATGGGGCGCTCCAGGGCGAAGGCGCCCTTGCCGCGCAGTTCTTCGGCCAGGCGTACCAGGGAGTCGGCGAAGGCGCGGATGTCGGTGGCCGCCTCGGCGCCGTGGATCACCCCCTCGTAACCTTCGATGCCGGTCAGGCGCAGGGCGGGCTGGGTGGCGATGGCCTTGGCCAGTTCCCGTACCTCGGATTCGCTGCGGCAACCGCAACGACCACCGGGCACGCCGTATTCGATCATCACCTGCAGCGCCAGGCCGCGTGCACCGAAGAAGGCGCCCAGGGCCGTGACCTGATCGGGGTGGTCCACCAAGCAATGGAAGTCGAAGTCCGGGTCGGCCTTGAGCAGCTCAGCGATCAGCGCCATGTTCGGCGCGCCGACTAGCTGGTTGGCCATCAGCACCCGGCGCACGCCCTGGGCCTGGGCGGCGCGGGTCTGCACCGCGGTGGCCAGGGTCATGCCCCAGGCACCGGCGGCGAGCTGCCGCTGGAACAGCGCCGGCGCCATGCTGGTCTTGCCATGGGGCGCCAGTTCGGCGCCCCGGTCAGCGGCGAAGGCCTGCATCCAGGCGATGTTGTGGTCGAGGGCCTGCTGGTGGACGACCAGGGCAGGCAGGGCGACGTCATTGAGCAGGCTATCGCCCAGGTTGGCGGCGCCTTTCTCGGGGGCGGTGAGGGTGGTCATGAATTCTCCTGGCCGCCGAGGCGTTGGGACAGGCGGCGCGCGCTGTCGACCAGCACCTGGCGGTACTCGGCATGGTGGGCCTGGGCATCGGCGCGGGGCGCCACGATGCACAGGGTAGCGATGCACAGGCCGCTGGCGTCGAGCACCGGGGCGGCGAAGCAGTGGGTGTAGGTGTCGGCGATGCTGTCGAAGGAAAAGAAGCCGGCGGCGCTGGCGCTACGGATCTCGGCGATGAAGGTCTCGGGTGGCAGGCGACTGCCGTCGGGCAGGATGAAGTCATCCGCGTCGATCAGGGCGAGGATCTCGGCGTCGCTCAGGTGACCCAGCAGCAACCGGCCGGAAGCGGTCCAGGGAATGGGCGCGTCCTCGCCGACGTTGGAGGAAATGCGAAAGGCGCGGGCGCCTTCCTTCATCAGCGAGACGGTGTACTTGCGGCCATTGAGCTGGCACAGCTGGGCGGTCTCGCGGGTCTGGGCGACGATGTCGTCCAGCAGCAGCCCGGCCTCGCGGGCCAGGTCGAAGTGGCGCAGGTGCGCCTGGCCGAGAAAGTACAGCTCGCGCCCCAGGTAGACCTGGCCGTCGCGGCCCACGGCGTCGAGCATGTGCCGCTCCAGCAGCAGGCCGACCAGGTCGTAGACGGTGGACTTGGGAATACCCAGGCCGGCGGCGATCTCGTTGGGGCGCAGCGGCCGACCCACCCGCTTGAGGTGATCGAGGATGTCGAAGGCGCGGTCCAGGCCGCGGGCTCTCTGGCGGGTAGGTTCGGTCATCTGTGCGGGTTGTCTCAGGCTTTGGGTTTGTAGGCGATGCAGTCGATCTCGACCTTGCAGTCCACCATCATGGAGGATTGCACACAGGCACGCGCCGGGGCGTGGCCGGCGAAGTATTCGGCGAACACCTTGTTGAAGCTCCAGAAGTCGCGCGGATCGTCCAGCCAGACGCCGGCGCGCACCACGTGCTCCAGACCGTAGCCGGCTTCGTGGAGGATGGCGATCAGATTCTGCATGGTCTTGTGGGTCTGGGCGACGATGCCGCCGTCGATGATCTCGCCGTTCTCCATGGCCACCTGGCCGGAGACGTGCAGCCAGCCATCGGCTTCCACCGCACGGGCGAAGGGTAGGGGTTGGCCACCTGCGCCGCGTTCGCCGGCGCCGTAACGGGTGATGCTCATAGGGATGCTCCTGTAGCAGGGGTGGGATTCAAAAGGAGGTCCGGCCGAGGAATTCGGCGAGACGGGTGGATTTCGGCTGTTCGAACAGCTCCCGTGGCGGGCCCTGTTCCTCGATGCGGCCCTGGCTCATGAAGACGATGCGATCGGACACCTCGTAGGCGAATCTCATCTCATGAGTCACCAGCAGCATGGTCATGCCGTCCTGGGCCAGGTCCTTGATCACCGCCAGCACCTCGCCGACCAGTTCCGGGTCGAGCGCCGAGGTGGGTTCGTCGAACAGCATCAGACTGGGATTCATGGCGATGGCGCGGGCGATGGCCACCCGCTGCTGCTGGCCGCCGGAGAGCTGGCCGGGATGATGGTCGCGCCGCTCGATCAGGCCAACCCGGCGCAGCCACTGCTCGCCGAGGGCGATGGCTTCGTCCTTGCCCATCTTCTTCACCTTGCGCAGGCCGAGGGTGACGTTTTCCAGGGCGGTGAGGTGGGGAAAGAGGTTGAACTGCTGGAAGGCCATGCCGGTGAGCGAGCGCTGGCGGGCGATCTCCCATTCCGGCAGGCGCTGGCGGCGGCCGCCGTCCTCGCGATAGCCGATGGCCTCGCCGGCCAGCTGGATACTGCCACCCTGGAAGTCTTCCAGCAGGTTGACGCAGCGCAGCAGGGTGGTCTTGCCCGAGCCGCTGGAGCCGATCAGGGTGACCACGTCGCCGCGGTCGAGGGTCAGGTCGATGCCCTTTAGCACCTCGGTGGCGCCGAAGCTCTTGTGCAAGCCGTTGATGCTCAATAGCGGATCGGTCATGGCAGGGTCACCCGTTTTTCCAGGTAGCGGCCGAGCCGCTCGATGGCGAAGTTGATGAGAAAGAACAGCAGCCCGGCGAACAGATAGAACTGCAGGGTCATGAAGGTGCGGGCGATGACCTGCTGGCTGCTCAGCAGCAACTCGGCCACGCCGATCACCGAGAGCAGGGTGGAGGCCTTGACGATCTCGGTGGAGGCGTTGACCCAGGTCGGCAGGATCTGGCGCAGCGCCTGGGGCAGCAGCACCTCCTTAAGACTCTGGGTGAAGGTCAGGCCAATGGCCTTGGCCGCCTCGTGCTGGCCGCGGGGGATGGCCTGCAGGGCGCCACGGACGATCTCCGCCACATGGGAGCCGCAGAACAGCAGCAGCGCCACGGTGCCGGCCTGGAAGGGCGTGGGCCTCAGGCCCAAGGCTGGCGCCATGTAGTAGCAGGCCAGCACCAGCACGAACACCGGGGTGCCGCGGATCAGGTCGGCATAGACGCGGAACGGCAGGCGCAGCGGCCAGCGGCCGTAGGTCAGCGCCAGGCCGCCGAGGGTGCCGAGCAGGGTGCCGCCGAGCACGGCCAGCACCGAGCAGGCCAGGGTGGTGGCGAAACCGGCGGCCAGGGTCTGGCGGGCGTTCCACAATTCCAGGAACCAGGAGGGGGCTTCGTACAAGATCGGGCTCCTAGCGGGCGAGGCTCAGCCGCCGCTCCAGCTGGCGCAGCAGCAAGGCGATGGCGTAGCAGGTGAGGATGTAGAGGGCGCTGGTCACCAGCCAGGTCTCGATCACCCGGTAGCTTTCCAGGTTGATCTTGCGCGCCTGGTAGGTCAGCTCCGGTACGGCGATGGCCGCCGCCAGGGAGGTGTCCTTGAACAGCGAGATAAAGCTGTTGGAAAGCGACGGCAGCACGTTGCGCAGCATCACCGGGATGATGACGTAGGCCTTGATCTGCCATTCGCGCAGGCCGATGGCCAGGCCCGCCTCGCGCTGGCCCTTGGGGATGGCCATGAGCCCGCCGCGGAAGACCTCGGCCAGGTAGGCACCGGCATAGAGCGCCAGGGTGATGAGAAAGGAGCTGAGCTTGTCCAGGCGGATGCCGACGCTGGGCAGGGCGAAGTACAGCAGCAGGATCAGCACCAGGATCGGGGTGTTGCGCACCAGGGTGACATAGCCCGCCGCCAGCCAGCGCAGCGCCCGCACCGGCGAGAGCAGGGCGAAGGCGGTGGCCAGGCCGATCAGGCAGCCGATGGCAATGCCGACCAGTGCCAGCTGCAGGCCGAGGGCGAGTCCGGCCAGCAGGTGGTCCAGGTTCTGCCATACGGGGGCGAAGTTGAGGGTGTAGTCCATGTACGACATCCACCTAGAGGGCGCGGACGGGCCGCGCCGGGGCCAGGGTCACTTGAACTCGACGGGGAAGCCGATCGCCGGGGAGGGCAGCTCGACGCCGAACCACTTTTTGAAGGACGCCTGATAGGTGGGGAATTCCACACCGGTCATGGCCTCGTGCAGGGCGGTGTTGACGAAGTTCAGCCAGTCCTGGTCGCCACGCTTGACCGCGCAGGCGTAGGTCTGGGGACTCCAGGCGTAGTCGGGCGAGCGATAGCGGCCGGGATTCTGGGTCATCAGGTACTTGACCGAGGACTGGTCGGTGGCCACGGCGTCGGCGCGGCCGGTGCCGAGGGCCTGGTAGAGCAGGTCGACGCTGTCGTACTGGTCGACCTTGGCCCCGGGCAGCGCCTGGTGCACCAGTTCCTCGGCATAGACGTTCTGCAGCACCGCCACGGTCAGGTCGCCCTTGGCCGCCTTGAGGTCGTCGAGCTGCTGGTAGCGGCTGTTGGCCGGCAAGAGCAGGGCCACGCCTTCGCGGTAGTAGGGCAGGGTGAAGGCCACCTGCTGGGCGCGGCTGGCGGTCACGGTGATGAACTGGCAGCTCATGTCGACCTTGTCGGTGAGCAGGTTGGGGATGCGCGCATCCGAGCCCTGGACGACGAACTCGACCTTTTCCGGATCGTTGAACAGGCCCTTGGCGATGACCTTGGAGATATCGATATCGAAGCCTTGCAACTTGCCGTCGGCGCCCTGGAAGTGCCACGGCGCGTTGGTGCTGCCGGTGCCCACGACCAGATGGCCGCGCTTGAGCACGTCATCCAGCTTGGCCGCCTGGGCGCCGGTCACGGCTGCCAGGCCGATCAGCAGCGCCAGTGTTTTCCACCCCATCGTCTTGCCTGTCATCGCGTCTCTCCTTTTCCGTTATAGCGGAACTATATTCGTAACAGCGGAATAGATTGCAGCGACTGTGCCAGCTGTTCATGTGGCTTTGCAAATTAAGGGCTTGGCTTGAGCGCGCAGGCGCAGGGGCGGCCATCGCTCAGGGGGATGGCACCGCGAGGTGGCGGAAGGTAACGAGACTGCACCAGGCCGAGGCGTTACCGGGTAGCGGCGCTCAGGCGACGGGGAAGGTCAGGCGCAGATCGCCGGCACGCGGCAGGAAGCGACCATGGCGCTCGCCAGTGGCCTGCTCCGGTGCATAGGCCAGGTGCCCATTCACCCAGACCGCTTCGATGCCTTCGGCAGGCCGTTGTGGATCGCTGAAGTCGGCCACGTCTCGGATCTGCGCGGGGTCGAACAGCACCAGGTCGGCGTGGGCGCCGGGTTCGAGCAGGCCGCGCCCGACCAGGCCGAAGCGGGCGGCGGAGAGACCGGTCATCTTGTGCACGGCGGTGTGCAGCGGGAAGAGGCCGAGGTCGCGGCTGAAATGGCCGAGCACCCGTGGGAAGGCGCCCCAGAGCCGTGGATGGGGGAAGGGGTCCTCGGGCAGGCCATCGGAGCCGATCATGCTCAGCGGATGGGCGAGGATGAGGCGCACGTCGGCTTCGCTCATGCCGTAGTAGACCGCCCCGGCTGGCTGCAGGCGGCGTGCGGTGGCCTGCAGATCCAGGCCCCAGTCGGCGGCGATGGCATCCAGGTCGCGGCCACCGCATTCGGGGTGCGGGGTGGACCAGGTGATGGTGATGCGATGGCGGTCGGTGACCTGCTTGAGATCCAGGGTGGAGGAGCTGGCGGCGTAGGGATAGCAGTCGCAGCCGACCGGCTGGCGTTGGGCGGCCCGCGCCAGAGCGCCGAGCAATTCCGGCGCGCGGCCCCAGTTGTCCACCCCGGCGCACTTGAAGTGGGAGACCACCACCGGCGCCCGCGCCTGGCGGCCGATGTCCAGGGCTTCGTCCAGGGCCTCGTGTACCGCGGCGAATTCACTGCGCAAATGGGTGGCATAGAGCCCGCCCACCGCATCCAGCTCGGCGGCCAACGCGACCACTTCCGCGGTTGGCGCCGCGGCGGCGGACGCATAGGCGAGGCCAGTGGAGAGCCCCAGCGCGCCGGCCGCCAGGCTCTCGCGCAATTCCTCGCGCATGGCGGCGATCTCCACGGGCGTGGCGGCGCGTGAGAGGTCGTCCAGGTGGTTGCTGCGTAGCGCCTTGTGCCCCACCAGGGCGGCCACGTTGACCCCGGGGCGCGCCTGTTCCACGGCCGCGCGATAGGCGGCGAAGGTGGGGTAGACGAAGGCCGCCGCCGGACCGAGCAGATTCAGCGGGTCCGGCGGCTCGCCGCGCAGGCGCACCGGGGCGGCGCTGATGCCGCAGTTGCCCACCACCACGGTGGTGACCCCCTGGCTGAGCTTGGGCAACTGCTCGGGGCGGCGGATGACCATGCTGTCGTCATGGGTATGGACGTCGATGAAGCCCGGCGCCAGGGCCAGGCCGCGAGCGTCACGGACCTCTTGCGCCGGTTGGTCGGCGAGGTCGCCCACGGCAGTGATAAGACCGCCGCTGACGGCCAGATCGGCCACCCTGCCGGGGTGGTTGCGGCCATCCAGGATCAGGGCGCCGCGAATGAGGAGGTCATGCATAACGTCGCCTTTCCGGCCGCTTGCCCTGGCAGGCCCGACCGTTGAGCCCGGGCTTTTAGCCGTTCGGTAGCAAACTGCCCTGGATCTTGATTATCGCAAATATGGATAACGCACTAATCATTAAACGGCTGGTCAATGCGCCGCCCAGACCGTGACCAAACGGCTACCGACGCTACCCCTTCCTGTGAGTCTGCCATGAATCTGTTGACCCCCGCCGTCCGGCTGATGAATCGCCTGAGGTTTCCCGCCAAGTTCGCCTGCCTGGCCGCCATCGTCCTGGTGCCCTTGCTGTTCCTGAGCTTCTATATCTATCAGGACATCCAGGAGCAGCGGGTCGGGCTGGTGCAGGAAATTGCTGGCCAGCGCTATCTGACTCAGCTGACTCCCATCGCCCGCCTGAGCATGCTGCAACGCGCCCTGACCAAGCGTCTCCAGGATGGCGACGGCTCCGCGCAGTCGGACTGGCAGGCCAACCGCGACGCCCTGCTCAAGGCCTATGACGACCTCGGCCGACTGGATCGCGAACTCGGTGGCCCGCTGGAAACCGGGACGCGCCTGAGCCAGCTGCGGCAGAACGCCGAGCGGCTGTTGCAAGGCGTGCCCGGCACCTCGCTGGAGGTGTTCGACGCCTGGAGCGAGCAACTGACGCAGACCCTGAATTTCTTCTATTACGTCTCGGCTACCTCTGGCCTGGTGCTGGAATCCGATTACACCAGCCTCTTTCTCGTCGATATCACCTCGCTGCGCCTGCCCCGCGAGATCAATCTGATCGGCCAGCTGCGCGGTTTTGCCTTTGGCCTGAGCGCCAGCAACCGCTTCGACCCGGCCAGCCTGCTGGTCGCGCGCAGCCTGGTACGGCAGGAGCGGCAGACCGCCGACGAGCTGGAGCAGGCGCTCCGGCTGCTGGCCCGCCAGGCGCCGGAGCTGGCCCAGCGGCTCAAGGCGTCCATCGCCCAGGCGGCGGACGACTATGCCAATTTCCGCCAGGGCATGATGGTCGCCATGGGCGGCGAGGGCGGAGTCGACGGGCGAGCTGCTCTATCC